>DASRFY010000074.1:0-18624 GCA_035651315.1 Burkholderiales bacterium | reverse complement strand
CCGCCTTGACCATCGCCCGACGGCGGCGCTCACTCGATGTTTTTTAGCCATGTTCAGTTTGTTCGGAAAAGCCTCACATTACAAAAAAACCGTCCAAGGAACGCTGATACATGACCGTCCAACGAACGCTGAGACTTACCCTCTAACGTGTTTTATCGAGATATATCTTCAATTTAACCGGAGCGAAGTTTCCAGTTAACCAGAATCTTCGGTAAACCTGTAGAGCATTGACTGACGGGGATTGACAGGCGGATTCTGGAAGGGCGCGCAGTGATAACCGCCCATGAAACCCGCCATCCCACCACCGCGCGCCGCGGGGGATGGGAGCGGCCGAACTACAGGCGTTTCTGACCCGATTGGCGAAACGCCCGGGAGCCTCGGTGCCCGCCCGCAAACAGGCGCTCGCCGCCATGATCTCCCTTTACCAGTCGGTGCTCGGCGCGGATCTGCCCAGGACCTCGGGACTCCGCATCTCGCTCTCGGTCTCGATCCTGTCCGTGCTCACGGCGGATCGAAGTTCGCGTGACTTAGTGCGGCTTCATGGTCGGCATGGTGAACTCGGCGCCGCGCGCGACCGAGGACAGCCAGCGCTGGGTCACGGCCTTCTGCTTGGTGTAGAAGCGCACCGCCTCCGGGCCGTGCGCGTGGTGGTCGCCGAACAGCGAAGACTTCCAGCCGCCGAAGCTGTGAAACGCCGTCGGCACCGGGATCGGCACGTTCACGCCCACCATGCCGACCTCGATCTCGCGCACGAACGCGCGGGCGATGTCGCCGCTGTTGGTGAACACGGCGGTGCCGTTGCCGTATGGGTGCTCGTTGACGAGATCGACCGCGGACGCGAAGTCCGGGGTGCGCACCACCACCAGCACCGGCCCGAAGATCTCGTCGCGGTACACGGTCATGTCCGGCTTCACGTGGTCGAGCAGCGTGCCGCCGAGGAAGAAGCCCTGCTCGTGCCCGGGCACCTTCAGGCCGCGTCCGTCCACCACCAGCTTCGCGCCTTCCTTCACGCCTTGCGCGATATAGCCCTCGATCCTCGCCTTGTGCTGCGCGGTCACGACCGGTCCCATCTCGACGTCCCTGTCCATGCCGGGTCCGATCTTCAGCGCGCGCACCCGCTCGGCGAGCTTCGCGACCAGCGGCTCGGCGATCGAGCCGACCGCCACCGCGACCGAGATCGCCATGCAGCGCTCGCCCGCGGAGCCGTACGCCGCGCCCATCAGGGCGTCGACGGTCTTATCCAGTTCGGCGTCGGGCATCACCACCATGTGGTTCTTCGCGCCGCCGAGCGCCTGCACGCGTTTGCCGTGCGCGGTGCCGGTCGCGTAGATGTACTGCGCGATCGGCGTCGAGCCGACGAAGCTCACCGCTTTCACGTCGCGGTGCGCGAGCAGGGCATCCACCGCTTCCTTGTCGCCCTGCACGACGTTGAACACGCCGTCCGGCAGCCCGGCTTCCTTCAGCCACGCGGCAAGCAGCAGCGACGCCGACGGGTCGCGCTCCGAGGGCTTGAGCACGAAGGTATTGCCGCAGGCGATCGCCATCGGGAACATCCACATCGGCACCATCGCCGGGAAATTGAACGGCGTGATCCCGGCGACCACGCCGAGCGGCTGGCGGAAAGTCCAGGCGTCCACGCCGCGCGCGACCTGGTCCGTGTACTCCCCCTTCAGCACTTCGGGAATGCCGCAGGCGTACTCGACCACCTCGATCCCGCGCGTGACCTCGCCCTTGGCATCGTCGAAGGTCTTGCCGTGCTCCGAGGTGATGGCGGCAGCAATCTCTTCCCGCCGCGCGTCGAGGATCTGCTTGAACTGGAACATGACGCGCGCGCGGGCGAGCGGCGGCTGGTCGCGCCAGGCCGGAAACGCCGCTTTCGCCGCGGCCACCGCCTGCTCCACCTCGGCGCGGGCCGCGAGCGCGACGCGCGCGGACACCTGGCCGGTGGCGGGATCGAACACCTCGCCGTGACGGCCGCTGCTGCCGGCGACGACGCGGCCTGCGATGTAATGACCGATTTCCCTGACGGCTGAGTGCGGAGCGTTCATGGCGATACCTCGATGCGGGTGGGAGCGTGCCGGGCATGTGCTACCCCGGCTGCGGTAATGATAACCGCGCGCGGCCGGGACGGCGCGGCAACGCCTCGAAGCAGCCCGCACAAGTTCGACCTGTGCGCCCGGCTCAGGCGCGTGTGCTTGCCGCGACGCTCGACGTGAATCGGCGCTTGACGTCCTCGAGACGTTCGATCGCGGCTTCCAGCTCCCCGCCCGCCAGCTCGTGCACGAACACCGCGTACGGCGGCTCCAGCTCGGCGGCGACGAAGGCGAAGCGCGGCCGTCTGCCGGTTAGCCGCAACACCGCCTCCACGTAATGCGCCGCCTGCAGATCGTAGGCGAGCCGCTCGCGGGTACGCGCAAAGGCCTCCGGCCGGCAGTCGGCGGTGGTCTTGAGGTCGAGCACGATCTCCTCGGTAAAGCAGTCCGGCCGCGCCTTCCACTTGCTCCCGGCCTCGTCGGTCCAGTAGATCGACAACTCCTTTTCGCCGCGCCCGAGCCAGTCGGCAAGCGGCCCCTGCGTACAGGCGACAATCGCATCCCGTGCCTTCACCAGCGCCGCCCACTGCCAGGCGTCGAGCCATTCCCGGGTCATCGCTTCGCGCTCGGAAAGGACCTTGTTCGAGGGCACGGAGCCGTCGAGCACCAGGTACTGCGACTCGAAGACTTCCGGTTCCAGCAGCAGCGCGTGCAACGCTTCGCCCATCGCCGAGCCGGTGAACCCTCCCGCGTCGGGGCGCCGGACCGCGTCCGGCCCGAAGCGCGCCAACCGGCGCAGCTCCGAGCTCGATGCGAACTCGCGGTTCGCGAGGTATTGCGCCAGCGACTCCCGTCGCGCCTCGCAACGCCCCGGCGTAACCGTTGCCGCGTTGTTGCCGATCACGGACATTTTTCTCGGCTCTCCCTCGCTACGCTCCCGGGTCGCGACCATCGCGACCCGCTCCCGCGGCGGATTCCCGGATTTCGCGTCCTGCGCTCCGGCGGCCGCGGACTCATTTCACGCCGTACTTGGCGCGGTAGTGCTGGGTCAGCACCTTGCGCGTCTGCGCATTGAGACGCGGATTCAACGGTCTCCTCGGGCGCGAACCTTCGCCACGCGAGACGGGTCCGCGCTTGCCTTTCGCTGTTCCACCGCTCTTCTTCATGATCCTTCCTCGCACCGGATTCATTCCTCCACCAACCACCGCACACCCCGCCCGCCCTCGCCTGCCGGCGACAGGACTTTCCACAACCATTCGACCATCGGCCGCGCGATCCGATCGAACCCGAAAGGCGGGTTTACGATCAGCATCGCGGCTCCGCGCAGGCCGCCCTGCCAGCCCTGCGGATGGATCGCCAGTTCGAGTTTCAGGATCTTGCGAATGCCGGTTTCGGCCACGCCGCGCTCGAAGGCGCGCACCGCCGGCGGTTCCATCAGCGGATACCAGATCGCGTACACGCCAGTGGCGAAGCGCCGGTGCGCCTCGACGAGCCCCTGGGTAAGCCGGTCGAATTCCTTCGAGCGGTCGAACGAGGCATCGATCAGGATCAGCCCCCGCCGCTCCCGCGGCGGCAGAAAGGCCTTCAAGGCGTGGAAGCCGTCCTCGAGGTAGACCTGCACCTGCCGGTCGCCGGCGAACAGCCTGCCCAGCGCCTCGCAGTCGGACTTGTTCAGCTCCGACAGGATCATCCGGTCCTGCGGACGCAGCAGCCGGCGCGCGATGCGCGGCGAGCCGGGATAGAAGCGCAGTTTCCCGCCGGGATTGTCGACGCGCACCGCTTCCGCGTAGGGCGCGATCGATTCGGGAACGTCTTGGCGCTCCCACAACCGCCCGACGCCGTCCGCGAACTCCTTGTTCTTCTGCGCCCAGGGATGGTTCAAGTCGTACAGACCGATCCCGGCATGGGTGTCGAGGTAGAGAAAGGGCTTGTCCTTGCGCGCCAGCGCGACGACGAGTTGCGCGAGGATCGCATGCTTGAACACATCGGCGAAATTGCCCGCGTGGAACAAATGGCGATACGCCAGCATCGAAGAAAGACGACTTGGGGCAGGTGGTCGGTCAGCGGCGCATTATGCCGTCGAAACCGCATCATCCGCACTGCTCGTATGGCAAAGCAGATGCGCGGTCGCTACGTGCGCCTCCCGCTTCGCCAGACTTGCGCTACATTTTCCGCAACGGCAATCTGCCACCAACCGACGGAGTAACCATGAAGCTCTACTACAGCCCCGGCGCCTGTTCGATGGCGGTCGATATCGCCTTGCACGAAGCCGGCACCGCCTTCGAGATGGAAAAAGTGGACCTCGCCGCCAGGAAGACCGCCGCGGGCGAGGATTACACCAGGATCAATCCCAAGGGTTACGTCCCCGCTCTCCGGCTCGACAATGGTCAGCTGCTGACCGAGGTCGCAGTGATTCTGCAATACGTCGCAGACCAGAAACCGGACAGCGGCCTGGCACCGAAGGCCGGCACGATGGAACGCTACCGGCTGATGGAGTGGCTGAACTTCGTGTCCTCCGAGATCCACAAGCAGTTCAGCCCGCTGTGGAACCCGAAGACGCCGGAGGAGACCAGGCAGATGCAAAAGGATCGGCTCGCAGGGCGCTTCGACTGGCTGAGCAAGGAACTGGACGGCAAGCCTTTCCTGATGGACGGCCAGTTCACCGTGGCGGACGCATATCTGTTCACGGTGCTCAACTGGACCCACATATTAAAAATTGACCTCGGCAGATGGCCGAAGCTGAAGGACTACATGGCGCGCGTCGCGGCACGCCCGAAAGTGCAGGAAACCATGAAGGCCGAAGGCCTGGTGAAATAGCCGCGGCGTGGCGCGGGCGGGTGCGATGCCGAAGTCGGAGAAATCATCCCGCTCGGCGAGCGCCTCTCGCCCTCTGCTTTTTCAATTGGCCTCGTCTTTGCACGTCGCCGGCGCGCCCACCGCGAGGGCGCGCTTGCCGGCGTTTTCCCAGGACAGATACCGGTTCTGGATCTCGTAGGCCTCGAGCTCCTCCGCATTCTTGCGCAAGCAACTGCCGGACACCGAATCGAACCTGCCGGTCACCCGCTGCAGATGATGCACCAGCTCGTGCAGCAGGATGGATCGATCGAAGGGGTCGTGGAATACGTCCAGCGAATCGTCGACGTACACGCCCCACTGCGGATGGTAGAACGCCTTCACGCGGCACGGGTGCCCGCAGATCTTCTGCTGCATGACCGCGGCCGGCGCGCGGTGAATCTCGGGCAATTCGGCCGGCATCGGATAGCCGGCCAGCATCTGGATGGCAGTGAACAGCTCGACCATCAGGGACTGGAGTGAGCCGCCGTCCATGAACGCGCCTCCGTCTGGCTACCGGTCCGCCGCGCCGGTGGCCTCGTCAGTGCCAATCTAGCAGCAGGCGGCGGGAAAGAGGAAGACCCCGGTTTTTACCACGTGGTTCCGAGTAGATACTGGTCAGCCTGGGCACTTCAGGGACCACGCCGGATAGATTACGTGGTGGTAATCGTTGACGCTCGCCAAATACCGGTTCTGGATCCGGTAGGCCTCCTCTTCGGACCGATTGCGCCGCTCGCACTCGCTCGAGTCCTCATTGAAGCGTCCGCTCACTGCCTGTACGTGGTGCACCAGCTCATGCAGCAGGATCGACCGGGCGAACAGGTTCTTCTCGAAGTCCAGCGTCTCGTCGATGTAGACGCCGAGGTCCGGGTCATACACCGCCTTGATGCCGCAGCGCGAGTGGCAGAAGCGCTCCTGGATCACTTGCTGCGGTACCCGGTGGATCTCCGGATAGTCTGCCGGCAGGTTATAGCCCGAGAGCAGGTGGATCGCCGTGAAAAGCTCGGCGAGCAGGGACGATAGGGAGGAGGCGTCCATTCACTTTCCTGGTCTCCCGACGCTCCTCCCCGGAACCGGGAACCGACAGCCTGGTAATTTGCCTTGGTTATCGAAAGTTCAGCAAGATCCGGGCCATTGCTCCAGGCCTGCCAAACCCGGGCATTTCCTCGATCTTGCGCATTGCTACCCAATCTTCTGCACCAACCTGAGGCGCGCCGGTCACGATCCCGTCCCATGACGGGGCGCACAACCTTGTGCCGAGGCGCCAGTCTGCCAGGGCCGTGATTACGCGGATGTGAAGCCGCCCCACCGAAGACCGGTGCCGGATGGCAGTCGATCCAGTCCGGCTATAGCTTGGTGTACTTGGTCGCCCGGCCCTTTGCCTTCTCCACCGGGTACTTCTTGCGGTTGATTTCGAGTTTGTTCTCCGCCGCGGCGAGCAGGTCCACGCCGAGCTTATCCGACAGCCGCAGCAGGAACAGCAGAATGTCGGCCATTTCGAGCGCGACTTCCCGGCGCACGTCCGGAGGAAGGCGGGCGGCTTCCTCCGCGGATAGCCACTGGAAATGCTCCAGCAGCTCGCCTGCTTCCGCGGCGAGCGCCATCGCCAGATTCTTCGGGTTGTGGAACTGGTCCCAGTCCCGCTCTTCGACGAAGGCGGCAAGGCGTGCGCGCAGTCTGTCCACGCGGTCGATGGGTTCCATGGACGCAAGCATAGCGCGGCGCGCACCGCCGGCCTCAGTAGGATTTCGGCAGGCCGAGCACCTTTTCGGCGATGAAGCAGAGTATGAGATGCGGGCTCACCGGCGCGAGCCGCGGGATCATCGCCTCGCGAAGATATCGCTCGATGTGATATTCCCTCGCGTAGCCCATTCCTCCGTGTGTGAGCACCGCCTGCTCGCAGGCGCGGTAGCAGGCCTCCGCCGCAAGGTACTTCGCCGCGTTCGACTCCGCGCCGCACGGCTCGCCGCGGTCGTAGAGCGCCGCCGCCTTGTACGCCATCAGGCTCGCCGCCTCCAGCTCCATCCAGCAGCGCGCGAGCGGATGCTGGATCGCCTGGTTCTGCCCGATCGGGCGGTCGAACACCACGCGCTCCTTGGCGTAGGTTACGGCCCGCGCGAGCGCCGCGCGCCCGAGGCCGACCGCCTCGGCCGCGATCAGGATGCGCTCCGGATTGAGCCCGTGCAGGAGAGCGTCGAAGCCCTTGCCCTCCTCGCCGATGCGATCCGCGACCGGCACCGGCAGCGACTCGATGAACAGCGTATTCGAGTCCACCGCCTTGCGGCCCATCTTTTCGATCTCCCGGACTTCGACGTAGCGCCGGTCGAGATCGGTATAGAACAGAGACAGCCCTTCGGTGGGTTTGCGCCCCGCCGCAGCGGGCGCGGTACGCGCCAGGATCAGCATCTTGTCCGCCACCTGCGCGGTGGAGATCCAGATCTTCTGCCCTCGCAGCAGGTAATGATCGCCTTCGCGGCGCGCCGAAGTCGCAATCTTCGCCGTGTTGAGCCCGGCATCCGGCTCGGTGACCGCGAAGCACGCCTTCTGCTCGCCGCGGATGAGCGGCGGCAGCCAGCGCCGCTTCTGCTCCGCCGTGCCGAACACGACGACCGGATTCAGCCCGAAAATGTTCATGTGCACGCTCGAGGCACCGGAGAATCCCGCACCGGACTCGCTGATCGCCTGCATCAGCAGCGCCGCGTCGGTGATGCCGAGCCCTGCGCCGCCGTATTCCTGCGGCATCGCGATCCCCAGCCAGCCAGCCTGCGCGATTGCGCGATGGAAGTCTTCCGGGAACCCGCCGTCCCGGTCGCGCGCGAGCCAGTACTCGGCGCCGAAACGCGCGCAAAGCTTTTCGACCCCGTCGCGGATCGCGCGCTGCTCTGCGGTCAACGAGAAATCCATGAGCTGGCGGCAACAAAAACGTGACTGGTGACCGGTGATCACCCGATCACTTGATCACCCGCTCTTCACTGCCTGCGGCGCGAGCAGCGTCACGCCATTGCGCGCCAGCTCGGCGATCCGGGCGTCGGAGTAGCCGGCCTCGCGCAGTACTTCCGCCGAATGCTCTCCGAGGCGGGGCGCCGGGCGCGGCGCGGCGGCGCGCGACTGCGACCATTCGGTCGGGGTGCGCATCGCGCGCAGGCTGCCCTCGGTGGGATGATCCTCGGCGCGGAAAAAGCCGCTCGCCTCGAGGTGCGGGTCGCGGAATACATCCGAGATCGAGTTCATTTTCGAATATGGAATGTCGGCCCGCTCCAGCAGCGCCATCCACTCGGCGCTGGTGCGCGTCTTCAGCAGCTCGGAGAGAAAGGCGTACACGTCCTTGACGTGTCGCGCGCGGTTGGCCTGCGTGGAGAAGCGCTCCTCCCCCATCAGCTCCGGGCGCCCGATCGCCTCGAAAAAGCTCCGCCACTGCTTGTCGTTGTAGACCAGCACGCAGAGATAGCCGTCGCGCGTCGCATACGGGCGGCGGGCGAGCAAGCGCGCGTAGGCCGGACCGCCGAGCGGCGGATCGTAGGTAAGCCCCGCGGAATGATCGCCGAGCACGAAGTGCGCGACGGCTTCGAACATCGGCACCTCGATCGCCTGCCCGAGGCCGCCGCGTTCGCGGTGAAACAGCGCCGCAGTCACGGCATACACCGCGTGCAGCCCGGTAAGACGGTCGGCGAGATTCACCGGCGCGTAGTTCGGCGCTTCCCCGCCGCGCTGCGCCGCCAGCCACGGGATGCCCGAGGCGCCCTGGATCAGGTCGTCGTAGGCGGCTCTCGCCGCATAAGGTCCGCGCTGCGAGTAGCCGTAGGCGCCGACGTAGACGATGCGCGGATTGACCGCCCGCACCTCTTCGTACGACAGCCCGAGCCGCGCCATCGCCTGCGGCCTCACGTTGTAGATCAGGACGTCCGCCGCGGGAACCAGCCGCATCAGCGCCTCGCGCCCCTCCGGCTTCTTCAGATCGAGCACGATGCCGCGCTTGCCGCGGTTCAGGTTCAGGAACATGTAGCCCATGCCGGCGTTCTTCATCGGCGCGGCGTGGCGCATGTTGTCGCCGTCGTGGGGCTCCACCTTGATGACGTCCGCGCCGAGCTCGGCGAGGATCTGGGTCGCGAACGGACCCATCACGACGGTGGTGAGGTCGAGGACTCTCACCCCGGAGAGCGGACCGGACATGGGGTGTCGTGCTTGTTCGGGCTGGATGCCTGCGGTGCCCGCGAGTGTACCGCAGTAGCCGATTTCCCCCGCGCAGGCTGCGGCGGATGCGCACAGACGCCCGGCGGCGAGGCACTTCGCGCCGCTTAGCCGCGCCGGGTCATCCGCTCTAGAATATTTGCCGGATGCCGGCGAACCTCACCCCGGAGTACAAGGCGGCGGAGACCGCATTTCGCAAGGCGCGCGACCCGCACGAGCGCCTCGAGTGCCTGCGCGAGATGCTGCGCACCATTCCCAAGCACAAGGGCACCGATCACCTGCAGGCCGACATCAAGCGCTGGATCAAGGAACTCGCCGATGCGGTCGAGGCGCCGAAGAAAGGCGGTGCGCGCAGCGGGCCGGCGCTGGTGATCCGGCCGGAGGGCGCCGCGCAGATCGCGCTCATCGGCGCGCCGAATACCGGCAAGTCGTCCCTGCACGCGCGCTTGACCGGCTCCAACGCGCACGTCGCGGCCTACCCGTTCACCACCCTGTATCCCGAACCCGGCATGATGCCGTATCAGGACATTCATTTTCAGCTCGTGGATCTGCCGGCGCTGTCGCGCGAACATCCCGTCTCCTGGATCGCGTCCACGCTGATGAACGCCGACGCGGCGCTGCTCGTCGCGGACCTCGGCCACCCGGAATGCGTGGAAGAGGTGCAGACCGTGCACGAAATCCTGCGCGAACGGCGCGTGACGCTCACCGCATGCTGGCCGTTTTCAGGCGATGGGGCGACGGGCGAACCGGATGCCGACCCGTTTTCGCGCCCGCTGCCCGCGCTGCTGCTTGCCAACAAGACCGAGCGGATCGCCGATCCGGATGCCGAGCTTCGCGCCTTTCGGGAGCTGACCGGGCTGCGCTACCCGGCGTTCGCGGTGTCCGCCGCCACCGGGCAGGGGCTGGGAGAGCTGGGCGGCTGGCTGTTTCGCAATCTCGGGATCGTTCGTGTCTACACCAAGCAGCCCGGCAAGCCGCCGGAGAAGGACCGGCCGTTCACTCTGCGGCGCGGCCAGACGGTCGAAGACGTCGCACGCCTGGTGCACCGCGACCTGGCGCGATCGCTGCATCATGCGCGGGTGTGGGGGAAAGCCGCCTTCGACGCGCAACAGGTCGGGCGGGAGCATCCGGTCGAGGACGGCGACATCGTCGAGCTGCACCCGTAGCCGGCCTCGCCCGGCGGATGCGCGGCCGTTGACCGGGCGCTGTTCCCGCCGCTTCAATGCATGGGATAATCCTCGCAAGTGCGCAGCGAATCGACGACAGGTTGAACCCATGGCCATCGACAATTCCGTTCCCGAACTCAAGATGGATGCCGCGAGCCTGTATCGGGAGGACATCTATACCGACCGCAAGGCAGGCACGATCCGCGTCCTCACCCCGGTGAAGAGCGATGGCTCCGCCGATGCTAGCCGCAAGATTCTCTATATCGGCGAAGCGCAACTGCTCACGCCCGTGGGCACGCTGCCGCTCGCTTTTCAGATCGATGCCGACTCGCTTGGCAAGGCAGTGGAGGGTTTCGCGGCCGCCGCCAAGGTCGCGGTGGAGCGCGCCATACGGGAGTTGCAGGAATTGCGCCGCGAGGCCAGCTCGTCGATCCTCATCCCCGAAGGGATGCCCGGCGGAATGGGCGGCCCGGGAGGAGTCGGCGGTCTGGGCGGCCTGCCCGGAGGCGGCAGGATCAAGATGCCCTGAGCACCGGCCGCCGGGCGCCGGCGGCAGGGAGCGGTTCCATTGTTATGGCGGTGCGGACCCGGTGCGCGGTATGCGCCACAGGCGCATCGGCGCCCGCATTCCAGATTGGCAGCTAGGATCACGAGAGGTCTGCGACCGTGAAGCTCGCCATGGCTGTTCGCCTGCGTCCTGCGCGGGGGAAACCCGCTGCAGCCCCCGTCCCTCCCGGCGCGCGTTTCGCTGCATCCGACCGCGACGAACTTTCCCGGTTTTCCGGCGGCGTTGATCGTCCCGCGCGCGCTTAAATCCGTCGCGGCGCCGGCCGCGATCCTGATCGCGGCGACGGCAGGCGCTATCGCCGGTCATTCGCTGACCGCTTCGCACGCCGCCCCGATCGGCTATGCGGCATATCTGGTGCTCGTGCTGGGCGCGGCGATCAGCGTGTGGTTCAATCGTGGCCGCGCTTTCCTTGCGCTGATGTCGATGCTCCTCGGCTACGCGGGAGTGCGCCTCGGGCTCGCCGCCGGCGCCGCGTCCTTCGCGCCGCGCGCGGCGTTCACCGGCATGGCGATCTTCGTGCCGCTCAACGTCCTGGCTGCGTTGCTGCTGCCCGAGCGCGGGGTCATGCACTATCGCAACTACCGCTGGCTGCTGCTGGTGGTTGTGGAGGTGCTGCTTACCGCCTGGATCGCTTCCGCGGGACGCAGCGCGCTCTCGGGCACGGTGTGGAAAGTCGTGCTGGATCACTGGCTGCTGCGCGCCGCACCCACCCCCTTCCTCGGAAGGCTGCTGCTCGCCGGCGCGTTCGTTGCCGCGCTCGCCAAGGCCTGGGATCAGCGCTCGCCGCTGGAGATCGGCATGGTGGGTGCGCTTGCGGCCTTCTTCGTCGCCTGCGAGTGGGTCGCGTCGACCAACGTCTTCTCCACCTTCCTGTTCGCCGCCGGCGCGATCCTGCTGGTCGCGGTGCTGCAGGAATCGCACCGCCTCGCGTTCCGGGACGAGCTGACCGGGCTGCCCAGCCGCCGGGCGCTCGAGGAACAGCTGCTGGCGCTCGGACCGGTGTACACCATCGCCATGGTGGACGTGGACCACTTCAAGAAATTCAACGACACCCACGGCCACGACGTCGGCGATCAGGTGCTGAAGCTGGTCGCGGCGCGGCTGGGGGAAGTCGAAGGCGGCGGCAGGGCATTCCGCTACGGCGGCGAGGAGTTCTGCGTGCTGTTTCCGGATCGCACGCTCGCCGAAACGCTGCCGTATCTGGAACAGATTCGCGCCAGGATCGAGTCCTACAAGATGGCGGTTCGCATCGATGAAAGAAGAAAAGAGCCGCGCAGCAGTCAGGACCGGCGCACGCCGACCGGCAAGACCAAAGGCGAAGCCGCCGCTTCCGCCGCGGCGTCGCCGGTCGCCGGGCCGCAGCCGCTCTCCGTGACCGTTAGCATCGGGGTCGCCGAGCGCTCCGCGCTGCTGACCAGACCCACGCACGTGCTTCGCACCGCCGACGAAGCGCTGTATCGCGCCAAGCAGGCCGGCCGCAACCGCGTGAGCCGCTGACCGATCCGGCGTGAGCGGGTGATGACGTGATTGGGTGAACGGAAAAAAACCGGCACTCAGGGCTCAGGACGAAGGATCGAGTGAACCCCGGGACCGGGCCCGTATTCAGCGTCTTTCCTGGTCCAGCCATTGCCGCGCCTCGACCTCGCTGTCGAACACCCTGATCTCGGCGTCCATGAACAAGCGGGCAAGCAGCGCCGTCCAGCCGACCGCGTCGTTGTCGCTCAGGATCGCAATCCGGCCCACGTCGTGCGCGTGCCGGCGGGAAAACCTGATGTCCTCCAATGCGGCGTCCAGGGTGTAGCCCAGCATGTCGCGCAAATCGACCAGCAGATTGACTTTCCCGAGCTTTCCGAGCTGTCGCAGGACTTCTTCCTCGAAACGCTTGTAATCGGCAAGCTCGAATTTCGCGAACACGCCGACGACCGTAAGACTTCCTTCGTGCTGAATGGTGATCATTTTTCCCTTTGCCGACTCGACAACGCGTGCACTCCCGAACCGCCCCCAACCGACGATCGGCCCCGAACCCTCGCTCCGTCCCGCCAGAGGATCGACCCCGATTGCCTCCACTGGCGCGCGCCGCGAACCGCCCGCGGCCGGCGGGACTGTACAACCGCTTCGTCGACCGCGCCACCGGCCGCCACGGCGCGCTCCGCCGACCATGGCGTCGGGCAGCGCGTCACTCCGGGGTATCGCGCCGCGCGTCCGCCGGCGCGGTGTCGCCGTCCCGCAGCCGTTCCCGCAGCACGGTCTTGAGCACTTTGCCGTAATTGTTCTTCGGCAGCTCGGCGACGAAGCGGTAGGCCTTCGGGCGCTTGAAGCGGGCCATGTGGTCCAGGCAGTGCGCATCGAGCGACTTCTCGTCCACCTGCATGCGCTCGCGCACGACCACGAACGCGACCACCTCTTCGCCCCACTCCGGATGGGGCCGACCGACCACCGACGCTTCGCCGACCGCCGGATGGCGCAGCAGCACTTCCTCCACTTCGCGCGGATAGATATTGGACCCGCCGCTAACGATGAGATCCTTGGAACGGTCGCGCAGCGTGAGGAACCCGTCCTCGTCGAAGCAGCCGACGTCGCCGGTGTGCAGCCAGCCGTTTCGCAGCGCGTCCGCGCTCGCTTCCGGATTTCGCCAATAGCCCTTCATCACCGTGTCGCCGCGCACCAGGACTTCGCCGACCTGTCCCGGCGGCAGCGGCCTGTCCTGCGCATCCGCCACGACCACCTCCACAGCCGGCTGTGCCACGCCCACCGACGCAAGGCGCGCCTCGTAGCGCGGATGGCCGGCGTCCGCGAAGTGCGTCCGCGACAGCACCGTGATCGTCATCGGGGATTCGCCCTGGCCGTAGATCTGCACGAACCGCCGGCCCATGACCTGCAGCGCATCCTGGATGTCCGCTAGATACATCGGTCCGCCGCCGTACACGACGGTCTTCAGTCCAGACAGATCGGGCGTGCTCTCGCGCGCATGCGCGGCCAGCCGCCGGACCATCGTCGGCGCGGCGAAAAGGGTCATCCCGCGCCAGCATGCCGCCAGCGCGAAGATTTCCGCCGGCTGGAAATGGCCGCTTTCCGGGATCACCTGGTTCGCGCCCGCGAGCACGTGCGGGAAGTTGTACAGGCCCGAGCCGTGGGACATCGGCGCCGCGTGCAGCAGGCAGTCTTCGGGCGCGATCGCGTCCACGGTCGCGAAATAGCACAGCGTCATGCTCATCAGGTTGCGGTGCGTGATCATCACGCCCTTGGGCCTGCCGGTAGTGCCGCTGGTGTAGAAGAGCCACGCCGCCTCGTCCGGCGCGACTGGATGCGGCGCGGTCTCGCCGTCGCGGGATACCAGGTCGCGATACTCGGGCGAGCCGACCTCGATCACGCGTTGGAGAGTTGCCACGCCGTCGCGCAGCGGCGCGATCCCGGGCGCGAGATCCGGCGTCGCGAAGCACACCCGCGCCCCGGAATCCGCAAGGATGTACTCGGCCTCGCGCGGGTGCAGCTTCGCGTTCACCGGGATCGCCGTAAGCCCCGCGTGCCAGACGGCATAGAGGATTTCAAGGTATTCGGCGCAGTTGCCCATGACCAGCGCGACGCGCTCGCCCGGCGCCAGCCGCAGCCGCTGGCGCAGGCTCGCTGCCAGCGCCACGACGCGCCGCGCCAGATCCGCATAGCGCACCCGGACCTGTTCTCCGAACGATACGGCCGGCCGTTCCGCGTACTGGCGCGCCGACCGGACAAGAAGATTGGCGATGTTCACTGTTGTCGCGATTGTCTCAAATCGCGATCACGCAGCACGCCGCGCGGCAGGTTTGTTACATTTGCCCCCATCCGAACTTCAGGCGGTGAATCTGGCATGGCCCTGCCCCCGAATAAGCGTCCAAGAGCCGGACGCTCGCATGTCGAAGTTGGCGGGAAACTGCGTATCGGCGACGACTGGAACGCGATCACCATCATCGCGCTTTCCCAGGACAATCCCCTCAAGGCGGTCGCCGAGTTCGTCGAGAACAGCATCGATGCAGGCGCGCGCAGCGTGACCATCACCCGCGGCCGCGAACACGGCAATCCCTTCCTCGCCATTGCGGACGACGGCGCGGGCGTGCCCCGCGATCCGGACGGCGTTCCCGATTTCCGCTATGTCGCCACCCATATCTGCGACTCGATCAAGCGCCGGCTCAAAGCAGATGGGACAAAGGGCATTCAGGGCGAATTCGGCATCGGCCTGCTGTCGTTCTGGACCGTCGGAGAGGAACTGATCATGGCCAGCGCGGGGTCGGACGGCCGCATATACGAGATGCGCATGCGCAAGGGCGATCCGAGTTACAGTGTCGAGCGCCGTGGCGCGCTGGTCGCCGAGACCGGCACCAGGCTCAAAATCGCGCCTTTGCTTCCCGGCGTCCGGCAGCTCTCCGGCGAGAAAATCCAGTGGTACCTTGCGTCCGAGCTGCGCGAGCGCATCCGCCAGTCGGGGGTGAGCATCCGGGTGGTGGACAGGCAGGCGCGCAAGGAATTCAACGTCGAGCCGCGACAGTTCACCGGCGAGCTGTTGCATCACCTTCCCGCCCCGGCCAGCCCGCACGGCGAGATCTACGTCGAGCTGTATTTCAACCCGCCCGAACCGTCCAACGAGGTCGGGCTCTACCGGTCCGGCACCCGGATTCTGCGCTCGCTCACAGAACTCGACGCGTTCCAGAAATCTCCCTGGACCGACGGTTATCTGCAAGGCATCGTCGACGTCCCGTCCCTGAATCTGACGCCGGCCACGCGCGCCGGCGTCATACACGATGCCGCCCTGGAATCCTTCGTGAGCGCGATGGCGCCGGTCGAGGCTCGGCTGTGCGCGCTCATCGAAGAGCAGAAGCGCGCCGAAGAGGAGCGTTCCAGTCGCGACACGCTGCGCGCGATCCAGCGCGCTTTTCGCGAAGCCATGCTCGCGCTGCCCGCCGAGGAATATGAATGGTTCGATGTGAACGTTCGCGGCCGCGGCGGCGGCGGCGATGCGCACGCGCCCGCCGCCGAGGCCGACCGGGCCGAAGGCGTGGCGATCGGGCCGGCGGGCGAACAGGAGCCGGCACAGCGCCGGTTCTTCGAATACGCCGGGCCGCTGCACAGCGTGCGCATCGCTCCCGCGGCGTGCGCCGTGGCGGTCGAAGCTTCGCGCACCTTGCGTGCCGTCGCCCGCGACGCCAGCCGGCGCGCCATCGAATCCGGCGTCGAGTTCTCCTGGCGGCTGCTGGATGGTCCCGGCCGACTGGAAAACGCGGCCGCGCAATTCGCGACCTACCACGCGCCGTCCGAACCAGGGCTGGTGCGCATCGGCGTGAGCGCGCGTCAGGGCGGGACGACTGCCGAGGCCGAGGCGCTCATCACGGTGACCGACAGCCTGCTGCCGGAAACCAGGGAGCGATCTTCCGGCCGCCACGGGCTGCCCGCGTACACGCTCGAGCACGCCGCGGGCAAGCTGTGGCGCTCGCGCTACGATGCGGAACAAAACGTGATCGTCGTCAACAGCGGCCACCGCGACTTCATTTACGCTTCCCGCGGCAGGACGCTCAAGCTGCGCTACCTCGTGCGCCTGTACGCCAAGGAAATGGTACGCCGGAACTTCCCGGGCCTGCCCGCCGACCAGCTCCTCGATCGGCTGATCGAACTGTCTCTGTACACCGAGGAGCACCTGCGCGGATGAAGCATGCCGGACGCGCTCCGCTTCCCCCTCCCGGGGTTCAGGGCGTGGGCTGCGCGCGCCGCGGCACGCGCAGGCTCAGCACGACCGAAGCCGCGAGGATGGCCAGCACCACGCCCAGCGCGATCGGCGTCGGGATCGCGTACAAGTCCGCCGCCAGCATCTTGATGCCGACGAACACCAGGATCAGCGCCAGCCCGTACTTGAGCAGATGGAAGCGCTGCGCCATGTCCGCGAGCAGGAAGTACATGGCCCGCAGCCCCAGGATCGCGAAGATGTTCGAAGTGAAGACGATGAAGGGATCGTCGGTCACCGCGAAGATCGCGGGGATGCTGTCCACGGCGAAGACAACATCGGTGACCTCGATCAGCGCCAGCACAAGGAAAAGCGGCGTCACGTAGCGCAGGCCGTTGCGAACCACGGTGAACTTTTCGCCGGCGTAGTCCTCGGTAACGCGCAGATGCCGCCGCATCCATCCGAGCAGCGGGTTGCGCGCCAGGTCCGGCTCGTGCTCGGCGAAGAGCGCCATCCTGACGCCGGTGATGACGAGAAACGCGCCGAACAGGTACAGCACCCAGTGGAACCGGGCGAGCAGCAGCGCGCCGAGGAAAATCAGGATCGCCCGCAGCAGGATCGCGCCGACCACGCCGTAGAGCAGCACCCGCTTCTGGTATTCCGCCGGCACCGCGAAGAAGCCGAAGATGGTGAGCCAGACGAAGACGTTGTCCACCGCCAGCGACTTCTCGATCACGTAGCCGGTGAGGTATTCGAGCGCCTTGCGGTTGGCGATCTCGCGTCCCAGTTCGCCGTCCACGTGCCACCAGAACCAGGCGCAGAACGCGAGCCCGACCGCGATCCACGCTAGCGACCACGCCGCCGCCTCGCGTATCGAAACCTTGTGACTGCCGGCGGCCCTGAGGACGAAGAAATCGACCGCGAGAAACGCGATCACGAGCAGCGCAAAGGCGAGGTAAAGGGCCGGGGTTCCCGTGGATTCGATCATCGCCTTTTCCATTCCCATGTCATGACTGGCCGCAGCCTAGGACCCCGCACGCGATGAAAGGTTTTGCGGCCGCAGACCCGGTTCCCGGACCTCTTGCCTGCGTGCTTCCCGCCTTCGTCCTATCCCTCGCTCTCCGACCCGATGCCGAGCCCGTTCGCGTAGCGCTTGCGCCAAAGCTCATGGCCATGCGCGAGGTCGTTCCTTCCCGAACGGTCCGCGCCGCGCACCAGCCAGAGCGGCTGGTCGAAGATGTTGAACGGGCTGTTGTCCTTTCTGCGCCGGACCAGCGAGCGGTCATAGTGCGACGTCGCCGGCATGTAGCGCATGATCAGCGCGGCGCGGCGCTGTCCCGATGTATTCGCCGCCGAGCCGTGGATCAATCTCACGTCGTGCAGCGACATCTGCCCCGGCTCCAGTTCGACGTTCACCGCGCTCGACTCGTCGAACTGGTCCCGGTCCAGCTCCAGGTTCAGAACCAGGTTCTGGCGATCGGTGACATGGTGGCGATACAGCTCCTGCCGCTTGTGCGAGCCGGGAATGAAGCGCATGCAACCGTTCGCGGTCGAAACCGGGTCGATCGCGATCCACACCGAGCAGGTCGCGAGCGGGCGCATCGGCCAGTATTCGCCGTCCTGATGCCACGGCACTTCGCGCCCCTTGATCGGCGGCTTGCACAAGATGCGGGTGATCCAGAGGATCACGTCCGGCCCGAGAATCTGCTCGAGCATGTCGAGGATCTGCGGCTGCCGCGCCGCCCGCATGAACGGGTTCATCTCCGGCCCGTCGGTCGGCGGGATCATGTGCGGGTTGGCGAGGTCCTCCTGCGCCACGTCCGTGTAGCTCGCGAGCAGCCGGTCCACGGCGTCGCGCAGCCTGCGCAGCAACGGATCGGGCAGGCGGTAGCGCGGAATGACGTAGCCCTGTTCCCGGTAATGCGCGCGCTCGTCTGCGCTCAGCATCTCGCTCATCTCCTCCCCCGTATCGTGGTGTCCGCGATGGCGGATGTTAGCGCACCCGCGAGGTTATGGTGATCGCGGAATCAGGGGGAACAAGGAACGGCGATCGAGTGACTGGGTGAACGAAAAAACCGGGACTCGGGTCCGGGTTGGAAGGAATCGCTTGGAATTCGTCTTGCCTTCGGTCTAGCTCAGTCCCGAGTCCTT
>DASRFY010000073.1:0-6835 GCA_035651315.1 Burkholderiales bacterium | reverse complement strand
CCGGACTGCTGGCGAAGACGGCGGCGAACATCGACGCGATCAGCGGCGGGCGAGTCGCGCTCAATGTCGTCAGTTCATGGTGGCGCGATGAGGCGCAGCAATTCGGGCTGCCGTTCGACATTCACGATGCGCGCTACGCGAGGACCGCGGAGTGGCTGCGCGTGGTGCGCGGTCTGTGGAGCGAACGGCGGTTCACGCACGCCGGCGATTTCTACAAATTCGAGAATGCGATCATCGAGCCGAAGCCCGTTCGCCGGCCGCCGATTTACGCCGGAGGCGAATCGGAGGCTGCGAAGAATCTGATCGCTCGCGATGCCGATGCGTACGTGATGCACGGCGATGCGCCGGCGACGCTCGCCGCGAAAGTGGAGGACATGCGGGAGCGACGCGAACGCCTCGCGCCCGGCGCGCCGCCGCTAATGTTCGGCGTTGCCGGATTTGTGGTTTGTCGACCGACGGTCGAGGCCGCGCAGCGCGAGCTCGCCCGCATCACCGACGTCCGCGCGTCCGCCGCCGGCTTCGCGAATTATCAGCAATGGCTCAGCGGCACGCAGCTCGAGCGCGCGATGTCGGTCGAGGAGTACTCCGTTTCCAATCGCGGTCTGCGCACCGGCCTCGTCGGTCCGCCGGGGCTGATTGCCGAGCGCCTCGATGCGCTGCAACGGGCAGGAATCGAATTGACGCTGTTGCAATTCAGCCCACAAGCGGAAGAGATGGAGCGCTTCGCGGAGGAAGTGATCCCGCTGACACGCTCCGCTTACGCCATTGCTGCCGACCCGCTCCCCGGGTGGGCGGTGAAGAACTCCACGAGTCGCGGCGCGTAATCGCTTCACATCGAGTCGAGCAGCGAGCGCAGGCGCGCTTTGCGGCGCTGGGCGGCGGCAGCGAGGTGCGGGTCCTGCAGCGGCAGCGCTTCCTCCTCCACCGGCGGCGGCGGGGCGGCAGCGACGCTCGGCGCTTTTTCCTCCACCGACTGCTCCTCGGTTGCCGCGATTCCGAGGGCCACGATCTTGCGAAGCGTGAGCCGCTCGAGTGCCTCTTTGACCGATCGTGTGCGCATGTTGCGGTCTTCCTCCAGCATCGATGTCAGCACGTCCTGAAGATTCGCCGGCAGCAGCGACTGCATGGCCACCACGTCACGGATCTGCGTCTTCGCGTGTTTGGCCATCACCGCGGTGATCCCGTCGGCGCGGAAAATCTCGTCGCCCGTGATGCAGTAGTAGAGGATCAACCCGATCGAGTAGATGTCGCTGCGCTCGTCGAGCTTCTCTCCGTGGAGCTGCTCGGGGCTCATGTAAAACGGCGTTCCGATGATCACACCCGGCTGCGTGAGGCCCGCGTCCTCCACCGCGCGCGCCAGGCCGAAGTCCATGACGAACACGTCTCCCTCGGTATCGATCATCACGTTCTCCGGCTTGAGGTCGCGGTGGATGATCCCCTTGCCGTGCGCGTGTGCCACCGCGCGGCAGATCTCCACCACGATGGAGATGGCGTCCTCCTGCGGCAGCGTCCGTCTCCGCTCCACCACCGATCGCAGCGTGCTCCCCTCGATGTAATCCATGGAGAAATACGGGAACGGTCCCATGGTCCCCACCTCGTGCACGGAGACGATACGGGGATGGCGCAGCCGGGCGGCGATGCGCGCCTCGCGCCGGAAACGTTCGATGAAGGCCTGGTCCTGGCTTCGAAACTCGGGGACGATCTTCAGCGCGACGTAGCGGTCGAGGGCGCGCTCACGCGCCTTGTAGACGTTCCCCATCCCGCCGCGCCCGAGGAGCGACTCGACCGCGTAGCGCTCGTGAAACGCGTTGCGCACGGCGTCGAGCTCGGGATCGATTCCCGTGCGCGTCACGGTGCGGTCGAGC
This sequence comes from Burkholderiales bacterium, assembly GCA_035651315.1. Lineage (GTDB taxonomy): Bacteria > Pseudomonadota > Gammaproteobacteria > Burkholderiales > Eutrophovitaceae > DASRFY01. Next base: position 4,970 of record DASRFY010000073.1, on the reverse strand, counting down.
GCGCCCCCGCATGCGTCACAGAATTTCGCCGTGTCGCGATTCTCACGTCCACAAAGCGTGCAAAGCATGTCCAGTCTCCTAGTCTCGCGCGCGATCCCACATCGAGGTCGAGTAGTAGTAGGCGATCGTTCCGGCGTACAGCAGCGCAACCAGGACGAACATCAGGAGAGGGTTCTCCACCGTCCAGGTCACGTTGGCCCAGCCGCGCGTCGAGGGATAGAGGAAGAAGGTCCCGACCGCATCGCGGAACTCGCGCCAGCGCGTGGTCAGCGGGACGATCAGCAGCAGCAGAATGGCCACGACCAGCGTGTTTCGCACGCCGCGGGTCGCGCTATAGCGCGTCCGCCGCGCTCGGCGCTGCCACGCGCCGCCCGCGCTGGCCAAAGCCATCAACATGATGATGCCCGCTTCCATCCACAAGAACATCGACGTCGGCAGCGGGCTGAGCACCGCCGCGCCGGCGAGCAGCGGAAGGCAGCAGAGGTGGATCGTGAGCATCGCGCCGAAGGTGCCGAGCGCTTCGCCCCAGAAGCGAACGTCGGGGCCGACCGGAGCGGTGTCCATCAGATCCGAAGGAACGACGATCACCAGGCCGTCGTGCGGCAGCTTGACCGTTCCGGAGGCGATGCAGGCCATCATCATGAACAAACCGTGGATGATCCATATCTTGAGGGCGATCCCCGCATACTCTCCGAGGAGCACTTCTGCGGAGCTTCGGAACGACGCCTCGGGAGCGCTCTCGAAAAGGAGCGCAAACAGCGGCGGAATCGCGGCGAGCGCAAAGATCGGCGTCGCCGTGCGGATGATACTCAGCAGCCGGAATCGGGCAATCGCTAGGTAGCGCATCGTCGCTCCAACAGAAATGCAGCCAGGCCGGTGGCCATGATGGCCACCGCCACGAAGTACACATATTCGGGCAGTGTTGCCACGTGTCTCTCGATACTTTCCGACTTCACGATCAGCGGAATCGTCAGAATTCCGTACGTGGCCCACAGCGCACCGATCATCATCGTTGGCTGTGAGGAGATGGTGACCGCCAGCGCACCGAGTGCCGCTCCCGTGAAGGATGACACGACGACCCTCAGAACGACGGACCCCAGATGAATCGGGGGGATCCCGCCGATGAGGACGCCTAGTGTGCCTTCGGCGATGAGGGTCGATGCAAGCCCGCCTAACGTTCCGAAGACGATCAGGGAAGCAATGACGGTCAGCGGACGGGTGGCGAAGAGGAATGCGCCGATCGCTCGTGTCGCCACCTCGCCGCGGAAGGTCCAGAAGGCGAACATGCTCGCGAGGCTGATCCCGGTCATCGCGCCGATCATGCCGCTGATTTGCACAACCTCGTCTGGTGACGGACCCATCCGTGCCCCCACATGACGCTGGAGGGTCATCGCGGTCCACGGACCGACGGCCGACAACACCGGCCAGACCATGAACGCGACCAGCGAACGGTCGCGCCAGCTCTTGAGCAGCGCATAGCGAAGAACGGCCGTCATGATGCCGCCTCCACTTCTTCTTCTTCCTCGACGGCCTTGGCGAATTCCTGTTCGAGGGTCGTGCGGAGCGGAGTCATTTCGCAGACATCGACTCCCTTGGCCACCAGCTCGGCGATCCACTGCGCGCGCTCGGCGGGCGACAGGTTCCCTTCGAATTCGACCGAGTTCGGGCCGCTCTCCACGATCTCTCCATGGAATCGCGGAGGCATGGTGACCGGACGGCTGACGGCCGTCACGCGCCAGCGTGTGGTCGAACGCATCTGCCGGCGGAAGCCGGCGATGTCGCCGGAAAAGATCACGCTCCCCTTCTTGATCACCACCAGCTCGTCGCAGATCTCCTCGAGATCGGCGAGCACGTGTGAGGAGAGAAACACCGTCTTGCCGCGCTCGCGCAGCAGACGCAGGAGTTCTTTCAGCTCCACGCGGGCGTGCGGGTCGAGGCCGGCCGCCGGCTCGTCGAGAATCAGCAGCTCGGGGTTGTGGATCAGCGCCCGCGCCAGACCGACCCGCTGCACTTCTCCGCGCGACAGCGCGTGGAGGCGGCGGTCGGCGAGCTCCTCGGTGCGCGTGAGCTGGAGCGCGGCGTCGACGCGCCGCGCGCGATCGTGACGCACGATGCCGTACAGCTCCGTGAAGATGCCGAGGTACTCGCGGAGCGTGAGCGTGGCGGGAAGCTCGAATGCGTCGGGAAGAAACCCGATCCGCCCCCGGATGGCATACGGCTTCTTGCGCGCGTCCTCGCCGAGGACGTGGCACGATCCGTCGTCGGCGTGCAGCAGCGTGGCCACGATCTTCAGGGTCGTCGTCTTCCCCGCACCATTGCGCCCGATGAATCCGGTGATGGTCCCTTTGGTAATGCCGAAGGAGGTATCGCGCAGCGCCGTGACTTTGCCGTACCGCTTCAGAAGACCTTCCGCAACAATCGCTCGCTCTGTCATGACTTTTTCTCCCTGATCGCGATCCACGCGCGCGGGTCGGTTGGCTGATTTCCTTTCAAGCCCACTTTCACAATCCCGCCGCCGGCGAGAATTTGCTGAAGAATCGCCGGGGGAACGCTGTACGATCGGGACCCGAACTGGATCTCCGGGCCGGCGGCCGGCTGAAGGACCGACGTCCCGCCCGCCCACTCGATGCTGACCGGATTCGAACGCGAGTCGTCGAAAACGGTGACCGTGGCCGACGCATCGGGGGACGTCTCCGGCGGGAGCGCAAATGTCCATGTGCACGAACCGTCGCCCTCGCGGGTTGCGCCGGCGGCGACCACGAAGGACTTTCCCATGGCCGGCCGCTCGTACCAGTTCAGCCACTGCACGCCCTGACGATCTTTCTGCGCCAGCGCAACGGCAACGTCGGAGTACTCCCGCTGGGTCAAACCGGGGATGCCCCACGGCCAGACTTCGCTCTCCTCGGGCACGTCGGACCCTTGTGCGATCGTCACCGTGCCGCTCCTCCGCTCCCGGATCGGCGTTCCGCCCGCGTGGAACGATGAGCCGGCCAGCCAGGTCGCGTAGATATAGTTGATCGGCACCGGGCTCTCATACTCGAAGACGATTTCCTTCGCGTCGCGTTTGCGGATACGAATGACCGGCGGACGGCCCGTCTCACGACGGACCGACCAGCGCGAGATCGCGTCCCAATCGCGTCTGCCCACGATGGTCCCCATCCCCACCGGCGTGTCGGAGGTCCTGATCTCGGCCTCCCTGTACCAGTCGTCCGCGCCGGTCATGCTGGTTCGCCACTGCTGTGCGTCGAGCGATTGCGCCGGAATCGGGGCAGGCCCGTACGTGCGGCGGAAATGGAGATGGCGAATGATCCCGGCAGACAACGGTGTCCGAATGTCGATGTCGTAGCCGGCAGCGGGCGGCCGGATCCGATCGCGCGCCGCTAGAATGAAACCGGTCAGAAGCAGCATGGCGATCATCACCGCCGCGCGAATCCGTTTGCGCGTGAACATCCACGCGCTCAGCGAGACGATCAGCGCCGCGATACTCAACGCCGGAGCGGGAAACATCCGCAGCAGTTGCACCGGGCCGGGCCAGATCGTTTGGGCCTTTGCCTTCGGATCGTAGACAGACGAGCGCCGAACCGCCTCACGAAGGCGGGTCGGAGTTGGGACTGTCGCGGGCAGCGGCTGGCTGATCCCGATCTCATCGGCACTCCACGCGGCGACGGAATTCTGCACCAGGTACGGCAAGGGACCGCGGCCCACCGCCCACGTGCCCTCATTCACGGTCCATGAAAGGGAGGTGGCGACCGGCATTGTTCTCGACCGGCGATACGGCCACGGCGCGTCGTACGAACCCGCTTTCGCGGTGAAGGTCACCGGCAGGAGCGCGCGGCCGATCTCGTCGAGCCGCTGGTCGGGCCGCGCAAATCCAAAGAGCACCATGTGCACGCCCGAGCCGAAGATCGCTTCGCGCACCCGTCGCGGAAGATCGAGCCACGTCGCGAGCGGCAGCACGACGTCGGAGAACCCGGCGTACCACCGCGCCTGATCCGACAGCGCCGCTGCCCGTTCAACGAATGCGTTGCGGCCGAGGACCGGTTTTCCTTCCGATCCGGCGACCAGCAGCGGCCGAAGCGGTTCCATCCACAACGTCCATGGCGGCACGCCGGCGCTGACGACAGCGGCCCGGCGCATCGCGCGGTCGCGCCACTCCACCGCAACTTCGCGTGGCAGCGGTCGATCGCCCACTCCCCCGAATCGGCGCAATCGCGCGAACGTAGTGAACGTCCACTGCTCGTGCGGCCGCAGAACGGCGCGCGAGATCACCGGCGTGTCGTAAGTCAAATGATCGTTCACGCGGAAGTGAAATCCGATGTAGCCGTCGAACGGATAGTCGCGCGCCGTTGCGCGAAGCGTGATCGGCGCGTTCTGCCAGGGAACGTACGGGCCGGGATACCCGAGGTCGATGGTCACCGTCGGGAACGATTGGCGCGGAGCGGTGACCACGGCGTGCCACGGCACGCCGCCGCCCTGCGCTCCCGCGGGCCACGCGAGCATCGCCACCGCCAGGGTGACCAGAGCGCGAGCGACCATGTGAGTGGATGCCTGGCGCCCATCGTAACACTTCGACCCGCTCTTCATGGGACCCAGTATCGGCCCGCGCCGCACGCGAATCTTTTCGGATTTCTGGAGATTTTCTGGGAAGGATGAGGGATGAAGGATGAACCTGCAGTGGGCACCCAGTCCGGGGTAGGGAAATCCGGCTGCACGTCACTCCTTCCATGGGGAGGCGTCCATGCCGGTGCAAACCATTCGCGCGTTTTCGAACTGCGACGAGGTGACCATCGTCTGGCAGACCGCGGCGCAGATCCCCGGCTGCCGCGGGTTTGCCCTCGAGCGGGCGAAGAAAGGGAATACCTCGACGACCTTTCTGCCAACGTGGGTGGGATTCAAGGGAGAAAAACATCAGCCGGGAGAAAAACGCCCCAGCACCGCCTGGCCGATCCAGCGCTACATCTGGTCCGACT
>DASRFY010000072.1:0-37406 GCA_035651315.1 Burkholderiales bacterium | reverse complement strand
TCTGCGGAAAGAGAATCACATCGCGGATCGAGGGGCTGTCGGTGAACAGCACCACCAGCCGGTCGATGCCGATGCCTTCGCCCGCGGACGGCGGCATGCCGTATTCGAGCGCACGGATGTAGTCCGCATCGTAGAACATGGCCTCTTCGTCTCCGGCGGCCTTGGCGTCGGCCTGCGCGCGAAAGCGCTCGGCCTGATCCTCGGGATCGTTGAGCTCGGAAAAGCCGTTGGCGATCTCGCGGCCGGCGATGAACAGCTCGAAGCGGTCGGTGACGGCGGGATTCGAATCGCTGCGGCGCGCGAGCGGCGAGACGTCGGTCGGATGCGAAACGATGAACGTCGGCTGCAGCAGCTTCGACTCGGTGGTCTGCTCGAACAGCTTGAGCTGCAGCAGCCCGGCGCCGTCGGTCGGGAACACCTCGACTTCGAACGGCGCCAGCGCCACCTTCAGGTATTGCGGCTTGCCCAGCTCGTGCAGCGGATGCTGCGGGTTGTATTTGGCGATCGCTTGCGCCATCGTGAGCCGATCGAACGGTTTGCTCAGATCGATCGTATCGCCCTGGTAGGTGAGGCTGGTGCCGCCGACGACGTCGCGCGCGATGCCGCGCAGCAGTTCTTCGGTCAGATCCATCAGGTAATTGTGATCCCGGTACGCCTCGTAGAACTCCAGCATCGTGAACTCGGGGTTGTGCTTGGTGGAGATGCCCTCGTTGCGGAAGTTGCGGTTGATCTCGAACACCTTTTCGAAGCCGCCGATTATCAGGCGCTTGAGGTACAGCTCGGGCGCGATGCGCAGATAGAGGTCCGTGTCGAGCGCGTTGTGATGGGTGACGAAGGGGCGCGCCGCCGCGCCGCCCGGAATGGGCTGCATCATCGGCGTTTCCACCTCCAGATAGCCGCGCGAGACGAAGAATTCGCGCGTCGCCTGAATGACGCTGGAGCGGATCTGGAAGGTTCGCCGCGTCTGCGGATTGACGATCAGGTCGAGGTAGCGTTGCCGATACTTCTGTTCTTGGTCGGCGAGCCCGTGGAATTTCTCCGGCAGAGGACGCAGCGATTTGGCGAGAAGCCGTACGCGAGTCACCTTGACGGTCAACTCGCCGGTCTTGGTCTTGAACAGTGTGCCCTCCGCACCCAGGATATCGCCGAGGTCCCAGTGCTTGAAGGCGGTGTGAACGGCCTCGCCGGCAACGTCGTTGGTGACGTAGAGCTGAATGCGCCCCGACATGTCCTGCAGGGTGGCGAAGCTCGCCTTGCCCATGACGCGCTTCAGCATCATGCGGCCGGCGACGGCCGCCCTCACTCCCAGTGCCTCGAGCGCGGCGTTGTCCTTGGCGTCGAATTCGCGATGCAGGTCCGCGGCCAGATGCGTGCGGCGGAAGTCGTTGGGGAAAGCGATGCCGGCGGCGCGCAGCTGCCCGAGCTTAGCGCGCCGCTCCTCGATGATCTGGTTGGTGTCGATCGGCTGTACCGGCTGGTTCTTGTCTTCCATTCTGCGTTTCAACCTTGCGCCCGGCGCTTGGTTTGTCACACTCCCTGCTTCAGGCTCGCCTCGATGAACGGGCCGAGGTCGCCGTCGAGCACCGCCTGGGTATTGCCGATTTCGACATTGGTGCGCAGGTCCTTGATGCGCGACTGGTCGAGCACGTAGGAGCGGATCTGGCGCCCCCAGCCGATGTCGGTCTTGGCGTCCTCGAGCTTCTGCTGCTCGGCCTGGCGCTTGCGCAGCTCGTGTTCGTAGAGCCGCGAGCGCAGCATCGCCATCGCCTCGTCTCTGTTGCGGTGCTGGGAGCGGTCGTTCTGGCACTGCACGACGATGCCGGTGGGAAGATGGGTGATGCGCACGGCGGACTCGGTCCGGTTGACGTGCTGACCGCCGGCGCCGCTCGCGCGGTAGACGTCGATGCGCAGATCCGCCGGGTTGATTTCGATCTCGATCGAGTCGTCGACCTCGGGGTAGACGAAGACGCTGGCAAACGAGGTATGCCGCCGTGCGTTGGCGTCGAAAGGCGATTTGCGCACCAGGCGGTGGACGCCGGTTTCGGTGCGCAACGTGCCGAAGGCGTAATCTCCGCCGACCTTCAGCACCGCGCTCTTGATCCCCGCGACTTCGCCGGGCGATTCTTCCAGCACCTCGACCGAGAAGCCCTTCTTCTCGCAGAACTTGATGTACATCCGCTCCAGCATCGAGGCCCAGTCCTGCGATTCGGTGCCGCCGGCGCCCGACTGGATGTCGACGAAGCAGTTGTTCGGGTCCATCGGGTTGGAGAACATGCGGCGAAACTCCATGTCCGCCACGGTGTTCTCGATCGAGGACAGGTCGGCTTCGACCGAAGCGACGGCGTCCTCGTCGCGTTCCTCGCGCGCCAGCCCGAACAGGTCGCGCGCGTTGCGAAGATCGTTGCCGACGCGTTCCATCGCGTGCACGGTTCCTTCCAGGGCCTTGCGTTCCTTGCCGAGTTCCTGGGCGCGCTTGGGCTGTTTCCAGATGTCGGGGTCCTCGGCGAGCCTGATGACCTCGTCTAGCCGCGCGCGTTTCGCGTCGAAGTCAAAGATACCTCCGAAGTTCGCGCGCCCGGGCGTCCAGGTCGGCGAGCTTGGATTCGACTGCGTTTAGGCGTTCTGCGTCCATGTGGTGTTCCGGAGAGAAAGGCGCGAATTTTAACCGATGCCATCGCGGCTGCGGACCGGGGGCGGCTTTCGAGCGGCCGACGGTCAGGCGGGCGTCCAGCGTTCGATCACGAGCTGGGGCGTACGCGCACCGTTGTATTCGTTGAGCTGGACCCGATACACCGCCCGGACGAGCTCGGGCAGGGGATCCTCTTCGCCGAAGCGCATCGCCTCCACGCTGCGGCTGCCGCCCGCGGGACGCAGCCGCAGCTTCAAGTGCCTTCCGCCCACTACCCTCTGTTCGGTCACGCTGAACTCCTCGCAGAATACCGGCGGCGGGAATCCCTGTCCCCACACCTGGGCGTCGATGGTTTCCGCCAGTTCGATCGACGGGCCGTCCGGGCCCAGCGCGCCGTCGATTTCGACGACCTGCTCGAGGTCGGGAGGACCGACCAGGTCGCGCACGACGGTCTCGAACGCATCGGCGAACGCGTGAACCTGGTCGCGGCGGATCGTCACCCCGGCGGCGGCCGCGTGGCCGCCGAAACGAAGCAGCAGGCCCGGACGGCGCTTGGACACCAGGTCGAGGGCGTCACGCAGGTGCAGCGCCGGGATCGAGCGGCCGGAGCCCCTGGCTTCTTCGCCGCCGCCGGGAGCAAAGGCGAACACCGGGCGGTGAAACCGCTCCCTGAGCCGGGAGGCAAGGATGCCGATCACGCCCTGGTGCCAGGTCTCGTCATACAACGAAAGGCTGTACCGGTCCGCGGGATCGATGCGATCGACGATCGCCAGCGCCGAGTCCTGCATCTGCGCTTCGAGATCGCGGCGCTCGCGGTTGAGCGCGTCGAGCTCGCCAGCAAGCTCGGCGGCGCGTCCGGCATCGGAGGCAAGAAGACACTCGATTCCGAGGGCCATGTCCGTGAGCCTTCCGGCGGCGTTGAGCCGCGGGCCGAGGACGAAGGCAAGGTCGTAGCCCGAGGCGCGGCGGCTATCGCGCCCGGCGACGCCAAACAGCGCCTCGACGCCGGGGCGCGCGCGCCCGGCGCGGATGCGCCGCAAGCCTTGCGCGACCAGAATGCGGTTGTTGTCGTCCAGCCGCGCGACGTCCGCCACCGTGCCGAGGGCAACGAGGTCGAGGTAATCGGCGAGATTGGGCTCCGGGCGATCGCGGAAAGCGCCCCGCGCACGCAGCTCGGCGCGCAACGCGAGCAGCAGGTAGAACATCACGCCCACACCGGCCAGATGCTTGCTCCGAAAGCCGCAGCCGGGCTGATTCGGATTGACGATGCAGGCGGCCTGCGGCAGCCGCGCGCCCGGCAGATGATGGTCGGTGACGAGCACACCGATGCCGAGCGCGTTGGCCGCGTCGACGCCTTCGATGCTGGCAATACCGTTATCGACCGTGATCAGCCATCGCGGCGAGCGTTTCGCGGCGAGCGCCACGATCTCCGGCGTCAGGCCATAGCCGTAGTCGAAGCGGTTGGGCACCAGGTATTCGACCCGGGCGCCGAGAGCGCGCAACACCGAGACGCCGAGCGCGCACGCCGTGGCGCCGTCGGCGTCGTAGTCGGCGACGATCATCAATTGCTCGCGGCGAGAAATCGCGTCGGCCAGCAGCCGCGCCGCCTCCTCGCTGCGCGCCAGCGACGCGTACGGCAGCAGGCCGGCAAGCCCGGTGTCGAGACGGGCGGGATCGTCGATTCCGCGGGCGGCGAAAACGCGCGCCAGCACCGGGTGAATGCTGCCGTCGAGGAGCGCGCGGTATGCGCTCCGGGGCACGGCGCGTTCGACGATTCTCGGCTCGCTCATCCGAATCTCCGCCCGATCGACTCGAGCTGCGCGCGCAGCGGCCGCGGACGGCGCCACCACAACCAGCGCGCATTTCGCGCGAGCCGCCACTGCGCGACACCGTGCCCCGCCCGGGCCGCAAGCTGCACGAAATCGAGGCATCCGTCGCTTAGCGCGCGCAGCGCGGGCGCGAGCCATTGCCGCTCGATCACGACGAGCGCCCCTGCCGCGTCTGCGGCGCCTTCGGTCTGCGCTACCAGCGCTTCGGCCGAGCCGCCGCCCATCGCTTCCAGGACCGCATCGAAGTCCGCAGCGACGCTGCAACGGCCGGCCAGCGCCAGCGCACGCGCAAGGCAATCCGCCCCGGCGACGACGATGTCGTGGCGCGGAACTTCGGGCACGGTGCCGCCGCCCCATAGCCAGACGCTGTTGACGGACGGCAATCCACGCGCTTCCCTTGCCTCGTTGACCGGATGCGCGTGAAGCAGCATTTGCGCTTCGGTAAGCAGACCGGCCCAGGCCGGAGCGTCTTCACCGGCGGGCAGCAGTGGCTCGGCACGTCCTTCGCGCGCGGCGTCCATCGGCACGGTGCAAATGCCGGCGGGACGTGAACTGCGGAGCAGCCAGCGTGTCGGAGTCAGGTCGAACCAGCTTTCCCCCTGCGACGCAAAGTGCCGGTTCAGATCGTTGACGAGGCGGCGGCTTTCTTCCGGCGTGAGCTGCAGCGATGCGGGCGGAAGAAGCAGGGCACCGTCGTGCTGCGGGTCCAGATGCACGGGATCGGCACACAACCAGTAGACGTCCTCCGAAGGCAGGTCTGCCGCCCGGGCGAGCAGCGCCGCCACCGGCCAGTCGCGCTGGCGGGCGACCCCGAACCGGGCGCACATCCATCCGGCCGGATCCGCGTCGACGAATTCGCAGGCCGAGCGCGCTATCAGAAACTCGAAATCCCGAAGCCGTACGTCGGGAGGTTGAGAAACGGCGGCGAGGAGATCGCCAATGAACAGCGTGAGTGAGCGCACTTGGATCGCCAGACAGCACGGCGAGTGTAGCATCTTCGTCGGGATCGGCAGTCTGTGGCAGACTGGGTGGCAAGAATACGAAGCCGGAATCCCCACTTCTTCATGCTGACGCCTTACGAGCTGTTCGTCGGCTTGCGCTACACGCGAGCCAAGCGGCGCAACCACTTCATTTCCTTCATCTCCATCACCTCCATGCTGGGCATCGCATTGGGCGTGGCGGCTTTGATCGTGGTGCTGTCGGTCATGAACGGTTTTCAGAAGGAGCTGCGCGCGCGCATCCTGGGCGTGGCTGCGCATGTGCAGATCGTCGGACTTGGCGGGCCGCTTGCCAACTGGCAGCAGGTGAGCGAGCGTGCGACGAAGCAACCCGATGTGGTGGCGGCCGCGCCTTATGTCATGGCGCAGGCGTTGCTCTCTTTCCGGCAGTCAGTTCAGGGCGCCATCGTCCGTGGCGTGCTGCCGGACGCCGAAGACCGGGTCGCCGACGTCGGCTCGCACATGCGCGCGGGACGGCTGGAAGACTTGCTGCCGGGACGCTTCGGCATCGTGCTCGGCAACGAGCTGGCGATGTCGCTCGGCGCCAGGGTGGGCGACAAGGTCGTGGTGATCGCGCCGCAGGGGCAAGTCACGCCTGCCGGGATCCTGCCGCGGCTGCGCCAGTTCACGGTGGTCGGCGTCTTCGAGGTCGGCATGTTCGAGTACGATGCCGGCCTCGCGTTCATCCACCTCGAGGACGCGCAGAAGCTCTACCGCATGGAGGACAGGGTGAGCGGGGTCAGGCTGAAGCTGAAGGACCTGTTCGAGGCGCCGCGCGTGGCTCGTGAACTCTCGCGCGAGCTTGCGGAGGACTTGTACGTGACGGACTGGACCCGCAGCCATGCCAACTTCTTCCGCGCGGTGCAGATCGAGAAGCGCGTGATGTTCATCATCCTGCTGCTGATCGTGGCGGTGGCGGCGTTCAATATCGTGTCCACGCTGGTCATGGCGGTGACCGACAAGCGGGCTGACATCGCCATCCTGCGCACATTGGGCGCCGCACCCGGCGACATCATGAAGATCTTCATCATCCAGGGCGCGCTGATCGGGCTGATCGGCACCTTCTCCGGCGTCGTGCTTGGCGTGCTCGTCGCCTCCAACATCGAAGTCATCGTGCCGGCGATCGAACACACTTTCGGGGTGCAGTTCCTGGCCAAGGACGTCTATTACATCAGCGATCTGCCCTCGGACCTGCAGTGGGCGGACGTGGTGAGGATCGCGTTCACGGCCTTCGGTCTCAGCCTGCTCGCCACGGTCTACCCGAGCTTCCGCGCCGCGCGGGTGAACCCCGCGGAAGCGCTTCGCTATGAATGAAATTTTGCGCCCGACGGGCCGGCCATGAGCGTCGCGGCTCCAACGATCGGAGCGTCCCCGAACAGCGCCGGCGCGCGCTGCGTTCCGGGCCGCGATCAGTGTACGGTCGCGGTCGCCGGCAAGCCATGATAAGCAGGCAGTCGCGGAGCTACGATCAAATGGAAATTGTTCTTGCCTGCAGCGGGCTGCAGAAGACGTATCGCCAGGGCGACTATTCGGTGCCGGTTCTGCTCGGCGTCGACCTGCAGGTCCGGCGCGGCGAAACGGTGGCCATCGTCGGCGCGTCGGGCTCGGGCAAGAGCACGCTGCTGCACCTGCTGGGCGGACTGGATGCGCCCTCCGGGGGCAGCGTATCGGTGCTCGGCGAGGACTTCTCGCGGCTGCCCGAACGCAACCGTGGTGTGCTGCGCAACCGCGCGCTCGGATTCGTTTATCAATTCCACCATCTACTGCCGGAGTTCACGGCGCTGGAGAACGTCGCCATGCCGCTGCTCATCCGTCGCACCGACGTGGTCGAGGCAAGGGAGCGCGCGGCGCGGCTTCTGGAGCGGGTGGGCTTGCAATCCCGCACCACGCACACGCCGGGAGAGCTGTCCGGGGGCGAACGCCAGCGCGCGGCGCTCGCACGCGCGCTGGTCACCGGGCCGGTCTGCGTGCTGGGGGATGAGCCCACCGGCAACCTGGATCGCCACACGGCGGAGGGGGTGCTCGAACTGATGATGGAACTCAATCGCGAGTCCGGAACCAGCTTCATCGTCGTGACGCACGATCCCGGCATTGCGGCGCGCATGAACCGGGTAATGCGGCTGGAGGACGGAAGGCTGTTTGAGGAAAAAGGTCGTTGAAATGGCGAGCGCGGCGGCGTCGGTTTTCCGCCCGCCTCGCGCCTAGTATTCGACCGGAATCGGGTCGAGGGACCGCCAGAGATACCAGGTGGCCACCGTGCGCCACGGCTGCCATCCGCTGGCGATCTGGCGCATCTTGAGCTTGGACAGCGGCTTGCCGTTGTTGTAATGCAGGCTCATCGCACGCTGCAGGCCGATGTCGTCGAGGGGCAGGATGTCCGGACGCATCATGAAAAAGATCAGGAACATCTCGGCGGTCCAACGTCCGATTCCCTTGACCTTGGTGAGCTCCTCGATCAGCTGCTCGTCGTCCCTGTCGTTCCAGCGCAACACGTCGAGCGAGCCGTCCAGGAAGTGCTCCGCGAGATCGATCAGATAGTCGGATTTCTTGCTCGACAAACCGCAGGCGCGCAGGCGCGCAGGATCCATGCGCGCGACGGCAGCCGGGCCCAGCGACCCCACCGATTCGAGTAGCTTCTGCCAGACGCTTTCCGCCGCCTGGACCGAGATCTGCTGTCCGATGATGGAGCGCGCAAGGGTGACGAAGGCGTCGCTGCGGCTCTGCAGTTGCGGCCCGTCGTGATTGCGGATGAGGACTTTGAGTACGGAATCGCGTTCCGACAGCTCGTGAGTGGCTTGCGTCCAGTACGATGGCGTCATGTCGAGACGGCGACTCGGTCGCGGCAGGCGCTTTCGCCGGCGCGATTCGCGGAAAACGGCGCGACGTGCCCTGAAGACCTCCTTTGAAGATGCGGGCGAGTATACACGCGACCGCTTGTTCCGGTCAGCGTCGCGGTGGATCGCTGCGGGCGAGTCTGCGCTTGCGCCAATTCCATCGCACGTAAAGACGCCATGCGGCGTCGGCGGCAACGTAGCCGGACGCCGCGAGCGTCAAAGCGAGAAGAAGTAGCCCCATGAAAAGCGGCTTGCCCATCGCGCCGACCCAGGACCCGAGCGCCGGAAGCCAATCGTTCAGCGGCAGCTGGAACAGATCGGGCGGTGAAACGGGCGCTGCAGCGCCGCTCCAGCCGGTGACGAGCGAGCCGAGCGTGAAGGCGAGAACATACAACGGAACGATCGTGAACGGATTGGTGTACAAAGTAACGAACACTGCGAGCGGAAGATTCACGCGCAACACGACGGCGAGCAGCGCGGCGCCAATCATCTGAAAAGGGCCGGGGATCAGGCCGGCGAACAATCCGACGGACACCGCGCCGGCGACCGAGCGGCGGTTGAGATGCCACAGACCAGGATGATGCAGCGTATTTCCGAACAGGCGCAGCAGGCGGTTTCGCCCGATGCTTTCCCGGCTCGGCAGGAATTTTCTGAAGAATCTTCTTGGCATTCGAAGGGTTAGATTACCCCCGATGACGCTTCTTTGGTACGCCGCGGCTTTCGCCCTGGGTGCATGGGTGCTGCAGCAACTGCCGGTGCTGCCGAATTTGACCGGCGCGGCGGCGATTGTTCCGCTGGCGGGGCTGGGTCTGTTTCTTGGCCGTCGCTTCGGCAGGCCGGGAAAGGCGCTGGGATGCATGTGCCTGGCCTGTGCTTGCACCGGCGGCGGTTTCTACTGGGCGGCGGCGGTCGCGCAGTGGAAGCTGTCCACCGAACTGCCGCTGGCGTGGGAGGGCAGGGACGTGGAACTGTCGGGCGTGGTTGCAGAGATGACCCAGCCTTTTCCACGCGGGGTGCGCGCGACGTTTGACGTCGAGAACGTCCTTACGCCCGGGGCAGTCGTGCCTGCCCGCGTGGCGCTCAACTGGTACGAAGAGATTGAGCCGGGCGACTCGGAGCTTGCGCCGGGGCAGCGCTGGCGTGTGACCGTGCGGCTGCGACGGCCGCACGGCAATTCGAATCCGCATGGCTTCGATGCGGAGCAGTGGCTGCTCGAACAGGGCGTGCGCGCGACCGGCTACGTGCGCGCCGCGCCCGCGCCGCGGCTTCTGAATCCTTCGGTCCCCGGGACGCGCTATCTGATCGAACGCCTGCGGCAGCAGGCGCGCCAGAAGTTGCAGCGCGAACTGCCGGAACGCCCCTATGCCGGGGTGATCGTCGCGCTTGCGATCGGCGATCAGCGCGCAATCGCGCCTGACCAGTGGCGGATCTTCACGCGTACCGGAATCAATCACCTGATGAGCATTTCCGGCCTGCACATCACAATGGTCGCAAGTCTCGTCTTCGCAGTCGTGGCGAAGCTCTGGGGTCGCTCGGAGCGGCTCGCGCTTCGGATGCCTGCGCTGCGGGCGGCGACGCTGGCCGGCATGGGCGCGGCGTTCGCCTATGCCGCGTTGGCGGGCTTTGCCGTTCCGGCGCAGCGCACCGTCTACATGCTCGCAGCGGTGGCCGCCGCGTTGTACTTCGGCTGGCAGTGGTCTGCGACCACCGTGTTGGGGCTGGCGCTGTTGACGGTAATCGCGCTCGATCCGATGGCGGTCGATTCGGCCGGCTTCTGGCTGTCCTTCGGCGCCATCGCGGCGATCATGCTGGCCGGTTCTTCCCGCCTGCACCGTCCGGGGATGGTCCGCGGCTGGTTGAATGCGCAGTGGGCCGTGACCGTGGCGCTGGTGCCGCTGCTTCTGGCACTGTTTCAGCAAGTCTCCGTCGTGTCTCCGGCTGCCAATGCGATTGCCATTCCGCTCGTCAGCCTGATCGTCGCGCCGCTCGCGCTGGTCAGTCTGGTTTCTCCGTGGGACGGCGTGGCGCAGCTTGCCCACGCCGCCATGGTTCCGGGGATGCTCGTCCTGGAATGGCTCGCAAGGCTCCCGGCTGCCGCCTGGGAGCAGCACGCGCCGACAAGCTGGACGGTTGCGGCGGCGCTGGCCGGCGTCGCGATGCTTCTGCTGCCGCGAGGATTTCCCGCGCGGGGCATCGGGGTGATCGCGATGCTGCCGATGTTCGTGGAGGTGCCGCCGAATCCCGGAGCCGGGGAATTGTGGTTGACCGTTCTCGACGTGGGCCAGGGCTT
Organism: Burkholderiales bacterium; assembly: GCA_035651315.1. GTDB lineage: Bacteria > Pseudomonadota > Gammaproteobacteria > Burkholderiales > Eutrophovitaceae > DASRFY01. The sequence continues at coordinate 26,826 of DASRFY010000072.1, read as the reverse complement.
GGCCGTCGTGGCCCGCACTACAAACCATGCGCTGCTGTTCGACGCTGGACCCTCCTACGACGGCGTCGGCGACGCCGGGGCGCGGGTAGTCGTCCCATATTTGCGCGGAGAAGGCGTGCGGCGGCTCGACGCGATGATCGTCAGTCACGACGACACGGATCATTCCGGCGGCGCTGCCTCGGTGCTCGACGCCATTCCGGTCGCGCGGCTGTTGTCCTCGTTGCCGTCCGGGCATCCGCTGCACGCCGCGGCGGTCCTCTCCGCGCGTTGCGAGGCCGGGCAGCGGTGGCAGTGGGATGAAGTCGAGTTCGAAGTTCTGCATCCGAAGCGTGACAGTTACAATGACGCCGGAGTGAAGGACAACGACCGCAGTTGCGTGCTGCGTCTTGCCACGGCCTCCGGCGCAGCGCTCATCGCGGCCGACATCGAGAGGCGTTCCGAGCGGGAGCTGCTCGCAGGAGCATCGCAGGGGATCGCGGCGCAGATTCTGCTGGCCCCTCATCACGGCAGCCGCACCTCTTCCACCCCCGAGTTCGTGCGCGCGGTCGGCGCGAGGTATGTCGTATTTGCGGCCGGATACCGAAACCGTTTCGGTCACCCGCACCCGGCGGTCGTCGCACGCTACCGCGCGGGGGGTGCGCAGGCGCTGCGGACGGACGTCGGCGGCGCGCTGACCTTCCGATTCGAACAGGATGGCGTGCAGGTACAGGACTGGCGCCGCGCGGCGCCTCGGTACTGGCACACGAGATAGGGCATGCTCAAAGCAGTGGGAGTCGAGCGCGACATCGGCTCGGAAAACTGGCTTGCCGCGCTGGCGGAACGTTTTCCGCCGGCGGAGCGGGAAGCCCTCGCGCTTGCCTGGGATTGGGCGCAGCGAAAGTACGCCGGCCGGACGCAGCCGGACGGCGAGGCGTGGATCGATCACGTCCGCGGCGTGGCGGAGATTCTGGGAACGCTGCGCCTCGATGCCGAGTCGCTGGTTGCCGCGTTGCTGCTGGGCTGCGGCGAGCAGGAAGGCGAGGAGCGCGAGCACCTGCAGCGAACGTTCGGCGCGCGCGCGCTGTCGCTGGTGCACGGCGTGTCGAGCATGGCACCGATCCAGGCGCTGCGCGGCCGCGCCGATCTCGTGGCGCGCTCCTCCGGCAAATCGGCGCAACTGGAAGCGCTGCGCAAAATGCTGCTCGCGATGGTGCAGGATGTGCGTGTGGTGTTGATCAAGCTTGCCGACCAGGTGCAACTGCTGCGCCATCTGGCGGCGGCGGGCGGACAGCGCGAGCGGGAAGAAGCGGCGCAGGACACGCTGGAGCTGTTCGCGCCGCTCGCCAACCGCCTTGGCGTCTGGCAGCTCAAGTGGGAGCTGGAGGATCTGAGTTTGCGCTGCCAGGATCCGGTTACCTACAAGAGCATCGCGCGCCGGCTGGACGAGAAGCGCGTCCACCGCGAAGCGTACATCGAGGTCGTGGTGCGGTTGCTGCGCGAGGAACTTGCGCGCGCCGGAGTCCGCGCGGAGGTGACCGGGCGTCCCAAGCACATCTACAGCATCTGGAAGAAGATGCAGCGCAAACGGGTGGATTTCGAAGAACTGTCCGACGTTCGCGCCGTACGGGTGCTGGTCGACGACGTCAAGGACTGTTACACGGTGCTTGGCCTGGTGCACGACATCTGGACGCCGATTCCGGGCGAATTCGACGACTACATCGTCAAGCCGAAATCCAACGACTATCGTTCCCTGCATACCGCGGTGCTCGGGCCGGAGAACAAGGTGCTGGAGGTACAGATACGGACTCACGAGATGCATCGGCATGCGGAGTTCGGCGTGGCGGCGCACTGGCGCTACAAGGAGGCGTCGCGCCGGGATGCGACCTACGACTCCAAGATTTCGTGGCTGCGCAAGATTCTCGGCTGGAGCGAGGAGCTTCCCGTTGCCACCGATCCGGCGGAGTCATTCCGCGCCGAGCTGTTCGAGGATTCGATCTACGTGCTGACGCCGCAGGGACGCGTGATCGACCTGCCGCGCGGCGCGACGCCGGTCGATTTTGCCTATCACGTCCACTCGGAACTTGGCCATCGCTGCCGTGGGGCGAAGGTCAACGGCCAGATGGTCCCGTTGAGCCACGCGCTGAGCAACGGACAGGTGGTGGAGATCATCGCCGCGAAGGAAGGAGGACCTTCCCGTGACTGGTTGAATCCGCAGCTCGGGTTCATCCGCAGCAACCGCGCGAGATCCAAGGTCAGGCAGTGGTTCCACAATCTGACCCACGAGCAGTCGCTGGCGGAGGGACGGGCGCACCTGGAGAAGGAGCTGGCTCGGCTGGGACGATCGGCCATGCGCCTCGAAGATCTGGCGATTGCGCTGGGCTTCGCCGAACCGGACGAACTGTTCACCGCGTATTCGCGGGGCGAGATCACCGCAAGACAGCTGCAGACCGCGGTACGCGGGGAGGCGGCGCGAACGGCGGCGGAGCCGGCAGCAGCCGCGGCGCTTGCGGCGAGCAAACCGCAAGCAGGGGCGAGCGGAATCTTGATCGTCGGGGTGGACAAATTGCTTACCCAGCTTGCGCGCTGCTGCAAACCCGCGCCGCCCGATCCAATCATCGGCTTCGTAACCAGGGGAAGAGGGGTGACCGTGCACAGGTCGGGCTGCAGCAATGTCGCGAGGTTGCCGGCCGAACGTCTGATCGCTGCCGAATGGGGCCGGCAGTCGCAGGACAGCCGCTTTGCCGTGGACGTGGAGATCCTGGGCGGCAGCCAGCCGACACTGATGCGCGATGTCCTCGACGTGCTCTCCCGCGAGAAGGCGCGCGTGGTTTCCAGCAGCTCCCATGCGAGGGACCTCAGCGCGCGCATCGCCCTCACGCTGGAAATCGACAGCCTCGTGCAGCTCGAGCGGCTGCTGAAGCTGCTCCGCGAGCTGCCCGGTGTGACGCGCGCCCGCCGCCGCTGAAAGCGTTTGAACCGGCGCTTGCTTTTCGGATAGAATTCGCGCCTCATCAGGCGCGTAGCTCAGCTGGTTAGAGCATCACCTTGACATGGTGGGGGTCGTTGGTTCGAGTCCAATCGCGCCTACCACACCCGAGGACAGAAGTCAGAGGACAGGGGACGAAGCGTCTCGTCTGTTGTCTGGCTTCTGTTGTTTTTTGTGGCCGCAGGTAATTAGAGGACAGCCGCATGCCGGTCATTCGTCTCCCTGACGGATCGAAGAAGGCGTTCGAGAATCCGGTTTCGGTGGCGGAGGTCGCGGCGTCGATCGGCGCAGGCCTGGCGCGTGCCGCACTTGCCGGTCGGGTCAACGGCAGGCTCGTGGACACGTCTTTCGTGGTGGATACCGACGCCGACGTGGCCATCGTTACCCCAAACGACCCGGACGGGCTCGAGATCCTGCGGCATTCGACGGCGCACCTTCTCGCGCACGCCGTGAAAGAACTCTTCCCCGATGCACAGGTGACAATCGGTCCGGTGATCGAAGACGGCTTTTATTACGACTTTTCGTACAAGCGGTCGTTCACCCCGGAAGACCTGGCCTCGATCGAGACGCGCATGACGGAAATTTCCCGGCGCGACTACAAGGTCGTGCGCAGGGAAATGGATCGCACCGAAGCGATCAATTTTTTCAAGAGCCAGGGCGAGCACTATAAGGCGCAGATCATCGAATCGATTCCCGATGGCGAAACCATTTCGCTGTATGGCCAAGGCGATTTCGTCGACCTTTGCCGCGGCCCGCATGTGCCTTCGACCGGCAGGCTCAAGGTCTTCAAGCTGCTGAAGCTCGCCGGCGCCTACTGGCACGGGGATTCGAGGAACGAGATGCTCCAGCGCATCTACGGCACCGCGTGGGCAAGAAAAGAGGATCTCGACGCCTTCCTGCTCCGGATCGAGGAAGCCGAAAAGCGAGATCACCGCAGGCTAGGCAAGCAACTCGACCTATTCCACATCCAGGACGAGGCGCCGGGAATGGTGTTCTGGCATCCGAAGGGCTGGACGGTCTGGCAGCAGGTCGAGCAGTACATGCGCTTCGTGTATCGCAACAACGGCTACCAGGAAGTGCGCTGCCCGCAAATCCTGGATGTCGGCCTCTGGCAGCGTTCCGGACACTGGGACAATTTCCGCGAAAACATGTTCTTCACCTCGTCGGAGAATCGGGATTACGCGGTCAAACCGATGAACTGCCCGGGGCACGTGCAGATCTTCAACAGCGAGCTGCGCAGCTATCGGGATCTGCCCTTGCGCTACGGTGAGTTCGGCACCTGTCATCGCAACGAGCCCTCCGGGGCGCTGCACGGCATCATGCGGGTACGGGCATTTACCCAGGACGACGGACACATCTTCTGCACGCCCGAGCAGATCGAGTCCGAAGTGGTGGCGTTTCATCGGCTGGCGCTGAAGGTGTATGGCGATTTCGGATTCCACGACGTCACGATCAAACTCGCGCTTCGACCGCAGAAGCGGCTCGGAGCCGAGGAAATCTGGGACAACGCGGAAAATGCGCTGCGCCAAGCGCTGCGCAGCTGCGCAGTGCAGTGGCAGGAACTGCCGGGGGAGGGAGCGTTCTACGGTCCCAAGGTCGAGTACCACCTCAAGGACAGCATCGGTCGCGCCTGGCAGTGTGGCACCATTCAGGTCGATTTCATGATGCCCGATCGCCTCGGAGCGGAGTATGTGGCCGAGAACAATGCGCGCAAGGTGCCGGTGATGCTGCATCGGGCGATCGTCGGTTCGATGGAGCGCTTCATCGGAATTCTGGTCGAACACTATGCCGGGGCGCTGCCTCTGTGGCTCTCGCCCCAACAGGTGGTGGTGATGAACATATCGGAGCATCAGGCTGCCTACGCCGAGGAAGTGACCGAGCAGTTGCGTAGCGTCGGGCTGCGTGCTGGGGCAGACTTGAGGAACGAAAAAATAACCTATAAAATTCGCGAACATAGTTTGCAGAAGCTGCCCTATCAGGTCATCGTCGGTGACAAGGAAGTGGCAGCGAAAACGGTCGCCGTACGTACCCGGGGAAATGGCGATCTCGGACAGATGCCGTTGGATGCCTTGGTGGCGCGGCTCAAATCCGAGCTTCCGGGGGGTGCGGCGTAATTTTTTTTGGCGAAGGAGAACCGCGTATAGCTCAGGACAAGGACGTTAGGATCAACGGCGAGATAACCGCGCCCGAGGTCCGGCTGATCGGCGCCAATGGAGAGCAGGTGGGCATCGTGCCGATCGACAGGGCACTGGCGATGGCCGAGGAGCACGAGGTCGATCTGGTCGAAATTGCACCGACTGCAAAACCGCCGGTGTGCCGGCTGATGGATTACGGCAAGTACAAGTACACCGAGCAGAAAAAACGGCACGAGGCAAAGCTCAGGCAGAAGCAGATCCAGGTAAAGGAGATCAAGTTCCGGCCGGGTACCGACGAAGGCGACTATCAGATCAAGCTGCGCAACCTGATCCGTTTCCTGGGCGATGGGGACAAGGCAAAAGTCACTCTACGTTTCCGCGGACGCGAGATGGCGCATCAGGAATTCGGGGTGAAGCTGCTCGAGCGCGTGAAGGCCGACCTCGAGCCGTATGGACAGGTAGAACAGTTTCCGAAGCTGGAGGGCAGGCAGATGGTAATGGTACTTGCCCCCAAGAAGCACAAGTAAATTTGAAGCGCGGGCTGCCTGACGGGCGGTGGGGCCCGCAAAGCTGGACCGCGTATCGCCCGTTACAAGTGACGTTTGGGTTCCAAGTGCAATTTGCCACCCGGCGTCAGGCTAGAAAAGGAGTTGTGAAACATGCCGAAGCTCAAGACCAAGAGCGGCGCCGCCAAGCGTTTCCGCATCGGGGGAACGGGACGTATCAGGCGTGCTAAGGCCAATCTGCGCCACATCCTCACGAAGAAGTCCACCAAGCGCAAGCGACATCTGCGCGGGACGACCACAGTGCACCCGGGTGACGCACGTCACGTTCGTGACATGCTCCCCTACGCGTAAGGAGACCGGGAAATGCCACGTGTCAAGAGAGGCGTAACGGCCCGCGCCCGCCATAAGAAGGTGCTTCAACAGGCGAAGGGATTTCGCGGCCGCAGGAAGAACGTCTATCGCGTCGCCAAGCAGGCGGTGATGAAGGCAGGTCAATATGCGTATCGCGACCGGCGCGCCAAGAAACGCGAATTTCGCGTGCTCTGGGTCGTGCGCATCAATGCCGCAGCCCGCGAGTTCGGCCTCTCCTACAGCCGGCTGATCAACGGCCTCAAAAAGGCGGCGATCGAGGTCGATCGCAAGGTGCTGGCCGACTTGGCCGTTTTCGACAAGGCCGCGTTTGCCAAGATCGCGGCTCAGGCGAAAGCGAGCCTCGGCGCCTAGGCCATCGATGCACGGAGAAGGAGGCTTTCGAGCCTCCTTTTTTTGTTGCTACAGGTATGAAAGATATCGGACACATCGTCGCTGACGCGCAGGCCGCATTCGAAGCGGCAGGCGACCTCGCGCAACTGGATCGGGTCAAGGCCCGTTTCCTGGGCAAGACCGGGGTGTTGACCGGGCTGTTGAAAGGACTTGGAAGATTACCCGCCTCCGAGCGGCCGCAGGCGGGCGCACGCATCAACGAAGTCAAGGAGGCGGTCGAGCGGTTGCTCGAAGCACGTCGCGCTGCGATTCAGAACGAGAAACTGGCTCGGCAGCTTGCCGCAGATTCGTTGGACGTGACGCTGCCGGGGCGGAGGCGGGGGCGCGGCAGCATTCATCCGGTGATTCGCACCTGGCAGCGCATCGAGGAGATTTTCGGATCGGTTGGCTTTGACGTCGCCGACGGTCCGGAGATCGAAAGCGACTGGTACAACTTCACCGCGCTGAACCAGCCGGAGAACCATCCTGCCCGCTCGATGCACGATACCTTTTACGTCGAAGGCGCCGATTCCAAGGGGCAGCCGCTGCTGCTTCGCACCCACATGAGCCCGATGCAGGTGCGCTACGCGCGCATGCACATGCCGCCGATTAAGGCCATAGCGCCCGGCCGGACCTACCGGGTCGATTCGGACGCGACCCATTCGCCGATGTTTCACCAGGTCGAAGGGCTGTGGATAGACGAGGACATCAGCTTCGCCGATCTGAAAGGTGTGTATACCGATTTCCTGCGCCGCTTTTTCGAGACGGACGAGTTGCGGGTGCGCTTTCGGCCCTCGTTCTTCCCCTTCACCGAACCCTCGGCGGAGATCGACATGAAGTTTGCCGGCGGACCGCTCGAGGGCAAATGGCTGGAGATCTCCGGTGCCGGCCAAGTGCATCCCAACGTGGTGCGTAATTTCGGCCTCGATCCGGAACGCTATATGGGTTTCGCCTTCGGCTCGGGACTCGAACGCCTGACGATGCTGCGTTATGGCATCACCGACCTTCGCCTGTTCTACGACGGCGACCTGCGTTTCCTTCGCCAGTTCGCCTGACGCGTCATGCAGATTCCCGAGAGCTGGCTGCGCAGCATGGTCGACCCGCCGGCGTCGACGGCGGAACTGGCGCATCTGTTGACCATGTCAGGCCTGGAGATCGAGTCCTGTGATCCGGTTGCGCCACATTTCACGGGCGTGGTGACGGCGAAGGTGCTTGTCGTCGAGAAGCACCCGAACGCCGACAGGCTTACCGTTTGTCGGGTAGACGCCGGTAAAGAGCTGCTTACCGTAGTCTGCGGTGCACCCAACGTGCGCGCGGGGATGAATGTCCCGCTCGCCAGGCCGGGTGCGCGGCTTCCGGGCAAGGACGGTACGCCGCTCGAGATCAAGGTCGCGACGATGCGCGGCGTGGAAAGCCAGGGGATGTTGTGCTCCGCGGGTGAGCTGGGACTGTCGCAGGATCGCTCGGGGTTGCTGGAGCTGTCCGCGGAGGCGCCCGTTGGGCGGGACTTGCGCGACTGGCTGGCGCTCGACGATCACGTCTTTACCATCAAGCTCACGCCCAACCGCGCCGACTGCCTGTCGGTGCTGGGGGTTGCGCGCGAGGTGGCGGCGCTGACCGGCGCAAAGCTGCGGCCCCCCGTGACGCCGCACGTGCCGCCCAAGATCGGCGCCACGCACCCGGTGCGCATCACGCATGCGCAGGGCTGCGGACGCTTCACCGGCCGCGTCATTCGCAACGTCGACGCGGCCGCCCCGACGCCGGACTGGATGAAGCAAAGATTGGAGCGGGCCGGGCAGCGCAGCATTTCCGCACTGGTCGATGTGACCAACTACGTGATGCTGGAGCTGGGCAGGCCGCTTCACGTCTACGACCTCGACAAGCTCCGCGGTCCGATAACTGTCCGCTTCGGCATCAGGGGCGAGAAGGTCCTGTTGCTCAATGAGCGCGAAGTGGAAGTCGATGAGTCGGTGCTGTGCATCACGGACGATTCCGGCGTGATCGGGCTTGCCGGCATCATGGGCGGGAACGCGACCAAGGCCGACTCCGGCACGCGCAATGTCTTTCTCGAGGCGGCATTCTTCTTCCCGGACGCGATTGCGGGTCGCACCCGGCGCTGGAACTTCGCGAGCGACGCCGCGCACCGCTTCGAGCGCGGGGTGGACTTCGACAACAACATCGCCGGAATCGAACGCGCGACCGCGCTGCTACTCGAAATCTGCGGCGGCGAGCCCGGGCCGACCGTGGATCAGGTCGAGCGGCTCCCTGAACGCAAACCGGTGGTGATGCGGGTCGCGCGAGCACGAAAGGTCATCGGCGTCCCCATCCCCGAACCGGAGATGGCGGATGCATTTGCTCGCCTAGCGCTGCCTTGCGTGAAGCGGGGGGAGACGCTTGTCGTGACCCCGCCGTCATATCGTTTCGATCTCGAGGTCGAGGAAGACCTGATCGAGGAGGTTGCCCGTATGCATGGCTTCGAGCGCATTCCGGCGAACCCGCCGCGTGCACCCGCCCGCATGCACACGCGTGCCGAGGCGCGGCTGTCCTTGCCGGCTTTGCGCGAACGGCTCGCCGGCAGCGACTATCAGGAAGTCATCAACTTCAGCTTCGTGGACGCCCAGTGGGAAGCGGATTTCGGCGGCGAAGCGAACCCGATCCGGCTTCTGAACCCGATCGCGAGCCATCTCTCGGTGATGCGCTCGACACTGATCGGCTCACTGGTCGCAAACCTGCGTTACAACTTGGCACGCAAACTGCCTCGTATCCGCGTGTTCGAGGTCGGAAGGGTGTTCCTGCGCGATCCCGGAGCCACGGACACGCCATTCTCGGTGGCGGGCTTGCGACAGCCGATGCGGGTGGCTGCGGCCGCCTTTGGCCCGGCGTACGAGCAGCAATGGGGTGAGCCGGAGCGAGACGTGGATTTCTACGACATGAAAGGCGATCTGGAGGCGGTGCTGGCGCCGCGGCGGGCACGCTTTGAGGCGGCGGCGCATCCTGCGTTGCATCCGGGCCGCAGCGCCCGGGTCGTGCTGGACGGTGCCGCGGTCGGATGGGTGGGCGAGCTGCATCCGCAGTGGCGGCTGAAGTACGAGCTGCCGGGGCCTGTCACGCTGTTCGAAATGGATGTCGAGCCGTTGTCGCGCATCGATGTGCCCCGCTACCAGGCGGTGTCGCGGTTCCCCGCGGTGCGGCGCGACATCGCCGTCGAGGTGAGCGCAGATCTGCCCGTGCAGGCCATTCTGGATGGTTTGATGACCCGCAAGGCTGCCATCGTGGACGATATAGCGGTGTTCGACGTGTACCGCGGCAAAGGTATCGGCCAGGGGAAAAAAGGTCTTGCTTTCCGAGTGTTATTGCAAGATACTCAAAAAACTCTCACCGACGCCGAAGTGGACGCCGCGATGGCGGGTCTGCGCGAGGTCCTGGAAAAACAATACGGTGCCAAGCTCAGGCAATAAGGGGAACCCATGACACTCACCAAAGCCGACCTGGCGGATCTGTTGTTCGAAAAAGTCGGTCTGAACAAGCGCGAGGCCAAGGATATGGTCGAGTCTTTCTTCGAGGAAGTCAGACTGGCGCTGGAACGCGGGGAGGGCGTGAAGCTCTCCGGATTCGGCAACTTCCAGCTTCGCGACAAGCCGCAGCGTCCCGGCCGCAATCCCAAGACCGGGGAAGAGATACCGATCACCGCGCGCCGCGTGGTGACCTTCCACGCCAGCCAGAAGCTGAAGGCGATGGTCGAGAAAAACTACAATGGAGAGCAGCAGCAACAGCAGCAATCACAGCAGCAGCCGTAAGGCGCAGCTGCCTCCGATCCCCGCCAAGCGCTACTTCACGATCGGTGAAGTAAGCGAGCTTTGCGGCGTGAAACCGCACGTGCTGCGCTACTGGGAACAGGAATTCACCCAGCTCAAGCCGGTGAAGCGGCGCGGCAATCGCCGCTATTACCAGCACCACGAGGTTCTGCTTATCCGCCGCATTCGGGAACTGCTCTACGAGCAGGGCTTCACTATCAGCGGTGCGCGCGCCCGGCTCGATCAGGTATCGACGGCGGAGAAGCCGCCGGCGCGTCCGGGCAACGTTCTAGTCCGACGCGAAATCCAGGCGGTGATCGACCTTCTTCGCACGTGATCGCGATCGACGCTCTGATATAATCCGCGCCTGTCACGGGGCGTAGCGCAGCCTGGTAGCGTACCTGCATGGGGTGCAGGTGGTCGCGAGTTCGAATCTCGCCGCCCCGACCAATCCCCCGACGCGAGACATTCTCAAGGAAGCGAAGACGCGCAAAGAATGGATGGACCGGAGAGTGTGCTTCCTGTTCTGCCATTCGGGCTTCGCTCATCCGCCTCGGCCGTGATATCGGCGGCCAGACATGCGCATTCTCCTGAGCAACGATGACGGGTACTTCGCGCCCGGGTTAGCGGTCCTCGCGGAGGCGGTTTCCCGGCTCGCCGAGGTCGTGGTGGTCGCCCCCGAACGCGACCGCAGCGCTGCCAGCAACTCCCTCACGCTGGATCGTCCGCTCGCCGTCAAGCGCTCCCACACGGGTTTCTTCTACGTCAACGGCACGCCCACCGACTGCGTGCATCTTGCCGTCACCGGTTTGCTTGACCGCCAGCCGGATATGGTGATCTCGGGCATCAATCACGGCGCCAACATGGGCGAAGACACCATTTACTCCGGAACGGTGGCCGCGGCCACCGAGGGTTTCCTGCTCGGCATCCCGTCCATTGCGGTATCGCTGGCGAGCAAGCACGGCGGGAACTATCCGGCGGCGGCTCGGGTGGCTTGCGAGTTGATCGAGCGCTTCCAGCGTGCCCCGTTTCTCTCGCCCGTACTCTTCAATGTGAACGTACCCGACGTCCCGTACGAAAGCCTGTCCGGGTTCGAAGTCACTCGGCTCGGCCGCCGCCACCGGGCGGAAGGTGTGGTGAAGGCGAGCAACCCGCGCGGAGAAACGGTGTACTGGATCGGTGCCGCCGGCGATGCGCAGGATGCCGGCCAGGGCACGGACTTTCACGCGGTGGGCGACCGCCGAGTGTCGATCACGCCGCTGCAAATCGACCTCACTCAATACGCGAGCCTGGACCGCGCGCGGCAGTGGCTGCTCGATGCGAAGCTCGCCCGGGCGGCTGGTGGGAAATGAACATGCGTCCATCGGGAATCGGCATGACCTCGCAGCGCACGAGGCTGCGCATGGTGGAGCGGTTGCGCGGTGAAGGCGTCAGCGACGAAGTCGTCCTTTCAGCGATGGGGGAAGTGCCGCGTCACGTGTTCGTCGATGAGGCGCTGGCGAGCCGTGCCTATGACGACGTGTCGCTGCCGATCGGCTTCGGGCAAACCATTTCGCATCCCTTCACTGTCGCGCGCCTGTGCGAACTGGTGCGCGCCGGCAGGCCCGTCGGGCGGGTGCTGGAGATCGGCACCGGCTGCGGTTATCAGGCGGCGATTCTGTCGCGACTGGCGAGGGAGGTGTACTCGGTCGAGCGCATCGCAGGCTTGGTATCGAAGGCGCGCGTGCGGTTGCGCGAACTGGGGTTGCGCAATATCAGGCTCAAGCACGCCGACGGCCATTTCGGTCTGAAGGAGCTCGCGCCATTCGACGCCATCGTGATGGCGGCCGCCGCGACTCGAGTCCCGGAGATGCTGATAGAACAGCTCGCCGACGGCGGACGGCTGGTATTGCCGTTGGGGGCGCGCGAGCAGCGGCTGGTCGTGATCACGCGCACGGCTTCAGGAATGGAGCAGGCCGCCCTCGACGACGTCAAATTCGTGCCGCTGCTCGCGGGGGTTTCGACGTGATGCGGCTGCCGATTTCGGGCTCGATCCTGGTCGCGTGGAGCGCACTGATCGTCGCAGGCTGCGCGTCTTCCGGCCTGCCTGCGCCGATCGTCGAGCGCACTCCGGCATCTCGGGTCGCGGCATCGGCTCAAAGCAGCCCCGCGGCGCCGGCGGCGGCGCCGACGTCCGTGCCTTCCACAGCGGCGGTTGCCACCGGTTCCAAACCGGCTCGACCGGCTACGCAGCAACCGGTGGTGGTGCCGCCGGTGCAAAAGCCGCCTGCACCCAGGCTGGAGCCGGCGCAGCCGCAGTCCGCGGCAGTAAAAACCGTCGATCAACCGACGATCGCGCCGTACCGCGAAGGCGACTGGCGGCCCGAATACTACGTCGTCAAGCCAGGCGACACGCTGTACAGCATCGCACTCGATCACGGTCAGGACTATCGCGATATCGCCGCCTGGAACAATCTTGCCGATCCCGCGTACATTCAAGTCGGCCAGCGGTTGCGCATGTTCCCGCCGGGCGGGTCGACGGAACAGCCCGCGCTGGAGCCGGTGGCGTTGCCGCCGGCCACATTGTCTCCAGTCAAGCAGGCGGCACCGCCTGCCAGGGTGATTCCGACATTCGACGAACCCAAGGTGCGCAGGCTCGCGTACTCGGAGCAGGCGCTAGCCGAGTTGACTCGCGCTCCACAGGCAAAGAAACCGGCAGCCGCGGCGATGCAGGCGAGCATTCCGCTCGCATTTCCGGGCCCCACTTCCGCCACGCCCGATGCGGCTGCCGCGGCGGCGCCGAAATCGGTCCAGGCCGGCGTAAGCGCGCTGCACGATGAGCAACTGTCGTGGGAATGGCCCGCCGCGGGGAAGGTGATTTACGGTTTCGGCGAAGGCGCGAATCAGAATCAGAAGGGAGTGGGCATCGAAGGGAAGGCGGGGCAGCCGGTGCTCGCAAGCGCGCCGGGCAAGGTTGTCTACAGCGGCAGTGGACTGCGGGGCTACGGCAAACTTATCATCATCAAACACAATGCGACCTATTTCAGCGTCTATGCCCACAACAGCCAATTGCTGGTGAAGGAAGGGCAGATGGTGGCGCAAGGACAGAAGATTGCCGAAATGGGGAATTCGGACAGCGACCAGGTCGCCCTGCACTTCGAGATCCGGCGTCTGGGCAAGCCCATCGATCCGCTCAAGTATCTGCCGGAGAAGTCGTGATGAACGAGGAAAACCTGCCCTCGCCCGACGAGGAAGGCGAGCCGCTGCCCGCGTCGGAGGAGCCGGCGGCCGAGGATTTCCCGAGCGCGGACCTGCTCTCCGACGTCACCCAGCTCTACTTCAACGAGATCGGCCAGAACGAGCTGCTCAGCGTCGAAGAGGAGCAGAGCTACGCACGGCTGTCGAACCAAGGCGATTTCGCCGCGCGGCAGAAAATGATCGAACACAATCTGCGGCTGGTGGTGAACATCGCCAAGCACTATACCGGCCGCGGCCTGCAGCTGCTCGACCTGATCGAGGAGGGGAACCTCGGGCTGATTCACGCGCTGGAGAAATTCGATCCCGGCCGGGGCTTCCGCTTCTCGACTTACGCCACCTGGTGGATCCGGCAGTCGATCGAACGCGCGATCATGTATCAGTCACGCACCATCCGGCTGCCGGTGCACGTGATCAAGGAGCTGAATACCGTGCTGCGCGCGATGCGCCACCTGGAAACGCATTCCGACAAGGACGCATCGCCCGAGGACGTGGCGCATCTGCTGGGCTGGTCGGCAGCGGACGTGCGGCGGCTGCTCGCGCTCAACGAACGCATGACTTCGCTGGATGCGCCGCTGGACATCGATCCGATGCTGTCCGTCGGCGAGTCGATCGCCGACGAGAACACGCCCGGCCCCGATGTCCGGCTGGAGAACGAAGAGGTTGCGCGCCATGTCCAGGCCTGGTTGGCGCAACTCTCGGAGCGCCACCGCAGCGTCATCGAGCGCCGCTACGGACTGAACGGGCTCGAGATCCAGACCCTGGAACAGCTGGCGCGCAATCTGAACCTGACGCGCGAGCGGGTGCGGCAGATCCAGATCGAGGCGCTTGCCAGCCTGCGCAAGATACTGCGCCGGCGCGGCATGTCGCGCGACACCCTGCTCTAGGCCGTTCTAACCGCTTCCACCTCGCGCTTGAGTTCGGCTGCGAGCGCGGCGCTGCGCTCCGCGCCGTAGCGCAGCCGCACGTACAGCTTTGCCACGCGCTCGATGCGTGCGCGCAGGCGCGGCAGCTGGGTGCCGCTGCGCAGGGCGAAATCCCTCGGCCCTTCATGCAACCGGCGCGTCACGCCGCGTGCCGCCAGCGCGTCGCAGAAGCGCAGCCAGATCCGCTGCGCCGGATCTGCGGGTGGAGCGGCGAAGCGGCGCAGCATCGCCAGCGCGACGACGAGCAGGACCGCGCCGGTGGCGACGAACAATGCAATCACCATGTCCTGCCAATCGACGTTCGAAAGGCCGATCGAGCCGAGGAAGTTGCGCTGCCGCTCCGGTGTATAGGCCAGCACCCATTGGTTCCAGGCATTGGTCATCGCGTCGAACGTATAGCGCAGCTCCCGCAGCCAGGCTGCACTGGTCCGCCGCAGCAGCGGCAACGGGTCGGTCGCCGGCACCGCCGCAGCCAGCCCCGTTTCGACCCGCTGCGGCGAGACCACACCGGTCGGATCGACTCTTACCCAACCCTCGCCGGCAATCCACACCTCCGCCCAGGCATGCGCGTCGGACTGGCGCACGACAAGATAGCCGTCGAGCGGATTGAACTCTCCGCCCAGGTAACCGGTGACCACGCGCGCGGGAACGCCGGCGGCGCGCATCAGGACCACGAAACTCGATGCGTAGTGCTCGCAGAACCCGCGCCGGGTCTCGAACAGAAAGCCGTCGGTGGCGTCGCCCTCGATCGGCGGTGGGGCGAGCGTGTAGACGTAGGGCTGGCTGCGAAAATAATCCAGCGCGCGCGCGACGATGCGGCGCGGGTCGGAGCTTTCCATCGCCCAGTCCCTGGCGAGCCCGCGGGCGCGCGGCGCGGCATCGGGCGGAAGCGCAAGCGCCCGACGCAGGTCGCTCTGGCTGATCTGGGCGCCGTATCGATACGCGGTGACCGAGGTCGCTTCGTAGCGCAGCCGATTGCGGATCAGCCTTGGGTTGAGCACCTGGAGGTCTGCGGTGAGCAGGCTGCCGGGCGGGAGCTTCGCAGGCATGTCGAGCAGGAACAGCCAGCGCTGATCGTGAGGCTCGAGCGTCACGCTGTAGCGCAACTCGGGGCCGAGCGCCTCGTAGCGCGCGTCGCCGGTCGCGGCTGCGCGGGGCGGCTCGGTGCGCCAGGTGCGGCCGTCGTAGCTCCACATCACCGGTCCCCGCCAATAGAGCTGTTTCACCGAGGGGCGAGAGCCCTCGAACTGGGCGCGGAAAGCGACCTCGTCGGACAACGACAGCTCGCTCAGGCTGCCGGGCGACATCGTCTCCGACAGCCCCGACTTTCCGGAATACTGCGTTTGCGGCAGGCCCCAAAGCGGTCCCTGCACGCGCGGAAAGAGCACGAAAAGTATCAGCATCACTGGAATCGCCTGCCACAGCATCACTCCGGAAACCCTGATCATCCTGCGCACGTCGGCCGCCTGGACGCGGTGCTGCAGCCCAACCATGGTTGCCGTGATGAGCCAGACCGCGCCGAACGTGTAAAAAGCGGTGGCGATGGTCTGCGTGTAGAAAAAGTTGGTGATGGAAATGAAATAGGCGAGCGAGACCACGACCGCGATGTCGCGGCTGCGCCGCATTTCGAGAAGCTTCAAGGAGGCCATCAAAATGAGCAGCGCGACGCCGGAATCGCGTCCCAACAGCGTGCGATAGGACAGGAGCACGCCCGCCACGCAGGCGAGCGCCGCCATCGTCAGCAGCCAGCGGCCGGGCAGGTTTTTCTTGCGCCAGCCGGTCTCGAACCTGAGCACAAGCGCGATGGCGCAGAAGACGGCGATCCACACCGGAACGCGCAGGGCGTGCGGCGCGATCACCACGGCGACCGACAGAAGCAGCCACGCGAGGTCGCGAACTCGCAATGCGTCGCGCTCGTTCATGGCGCAATCCCGTACAGCGCGAGCGCCTCGAGACAGCGCGTGCGATGCGCTTGGCCGATGGCCGGGCCGATCTCCAGGCTCGGGACACGCAGGCCGTAGCGCATTCCCGCCATGCTGGCGTCTAGCACCCAGCGCGCCAAGCGCGAGAGCCGTCCCTCCACGCCGAGCCGATCCGGTATCTGCGCATATTCGAGCCACAATTCAGCGGCGGCGGCGCCGGAAAACTGCTTGGTGAGCAGCAGTTCGCTGCGCGCGGCGGCTTTCCAGGCGATCCGGTTCGGCGCGTCCCCCGGGTAATAAGTGCGCAGCCCCGCGAAATCGTCCTCGCCGCTGCCTGCTGCGGCGCCCTCGCCGGTCGAGGCCTGCGCCGCCGGCAAGGCAACCCGCCCCTGTTCCGGCTGCGGGTAGACGACGCAGCTGAGGTCCAGTTCGACGTTCGCCCAGGCGTAGAACAGCCCGAGCGGGAAGACGGTGAAGATGCGGAACCGCCCGGCCCGCAGCAGGCCGCGCTTTCCCGCAAGCAGGGACACCTCGACCGTGCGCTGGCTGGCTGGCGGGACATCGAAGTGCACCGGCGCTTGGCCTGGCCATTCGATGGCCAGACTGGTCCGCGGCAGGCGTCCGGCGTTTTCGACCGCGATATGGAAGCGGGCCCGCTCGCCGGCGAAAGTCGGATCCGCTTTTCCGGGTCGCAGACTCAGGTGCGCGAGATTGCGCCAGGTGTGCAGCATGGAGACCACGCCGACGCCCGCGAGCAGGAAGGTGAGCGCATAGCCGAGGCTAAGCGAATAGTTGATCGAGCCGATCAGCATCAGGACGAGAGACAGCGCGAACAGCAGTCCGGCCCGCGTCGGCAGAATGTAGACGCGGCGTTGGGTCAGCCGCACCGGTGCCGTTTCCGGACCCTTGAGAGGAAAGATCCAGTCTCCGATCCGGTCGCGAAAAGGAAGCGGCGGCGTGCGCGGGACGAGGGAGGAGGAAGCGACGGGTTGCCTCTGCGACTGCCATGACTGCCACGAGCGCCGCGGCGGTCGATCGGTTCCGCGAGTCACGCCGCTCATGCAAGCGATATCGTCACGGTATCGCGACTTCCTCGATCAAGCGCTGGGCGAGCTCCGCGCTCGGAAGCGAGGCAAGACCGTTGACGGAATGAAGCCGATGTTCCGCCACGCTCGGCAGCACCGCCTGCACGTCTTCGGGTATGACTTCTCTGCGTCCATCCATGAAGGCCCAAGCGCGCGCCGCATTGAGCAGAAACAAACCCGCCCGCGGGCTCAAGCCGGTGACGAAGTCGGCGCATTCGCGAGTATAGGAGATGAGCGCCTGTACGTAGTCGAGCAGCGCCGGCGCGGCGAACACTTCCCGCGCCCGTTTCTGGAGCTGGATGAGTTCGGCGGCGGAGAGCACCGGGGCCAGATCCGCGATCATGTCGCGCCGCTCGCGCCCTTCGAGCAGGATGCGCTCCGCCTCGGTATCCGGGTAGCCGAGCTGGATGCGCATGAGGAAGCGGTCCAGCTGCGATTCGGGCAGCGGAAACGTGCCGACCTGATACGAGGGATTCTGGGTCGCGATCACGAAAAACGGTTCGGGCAGCCGTCGCGTCTGCCCCTCGGTGGTGACCTGGTGTTCCTCCATCGCCTCCAGAAGCGCGCTCTGCGCCTTTGGTGTGGCGCGGTTCACCTCGTCGGCCAGGATCACGTTCGAGAATACCGGGCCGGGGTGGAACTTGAAGCTGGAAGTGTCGCGGTCGAACACTGACACGCCGAGGATGTCCGCCGGCAGCAGGTCGCTGGTGAACTGGATGCGCTGGAAGTCCAGACCGAGCGACTTGGCAAGCGCATGCGCGAGCGTGGTCTTGCCCACGCCGGGCAGGTCCTCGATCAGCAAATGGCCGCGCGCGAGCAGGCAGGCGAGCGACAGGCTGATCTGGCGCTGCTTGCCGACGACGATGTGGTCGACTTGGGAGACAACCGAAGCGAGGGGACGGGACATGTGGATTCGAAGACGACGATGCGCCGCCGTTGAGGCAGTGTGAGGGCAGGGAAGTTCCGGTCGGAATCCAGTTTACAACAGCAGCGCCGCGGTCAGCCGGCGGCGAGCGGCTTGACGACCAATTTGAGTGCCGGGTCTTCCGGGTCGGTGCGAATCTCGAAGCCCAGCGATTTCATCAGGGCGAGCATCTTGGTGTTCTCGTGCAGCACCAGCCCCCGCATGTGCTTCAGGCCCTTGTCTCGCGCCGCGTCGATCAGCGCCTGCATCAACCGCGAACCGATGCCCTTGCCCTGCCATTCATCTGCGACCACGATCGCGAACTCGCAGCTCTCGCCATCGGGATCGATGGCGTAGCGCGCCACGCCGATCTGCGTCTCGGCCCCGCCGTTGCCGGCGAGCGTCACCAGCGCCATCTCGCGGTCGTAGTCGATCTGGGTGAAGCGCACCAGCATGCGGTCGGAGAGTTCGTGCAGCGCGCTGATGAAGCGGAAGTAGCGGGATTCCTCCGACAGGCTGCGCACGAAAGCCTTCTCGCTCTCGGCGTCCTCGGGACGAATGGCGCGGATCGACACGGTCACCCCGTCGGACATCACCCAGCGGCGGGTCAGGTGCGT
The DNA here is from genome assembly GCA_035651315.1 of Burkholderiales bacterium. Taxonomy (GTDB): domain Bacteria; phylum Pseudomonadota; class Gammaproteobacteria; order Burkholderiales; family Eutrophovitaceae; genus DASRFY01. Next base: position 7,997 of record DASRFY010000072.1, on the reverse strand, counting down.
CGGATAAGGGTAGACCGCCATGTGCGCATAGCGGTCCGCCGCGTTGGCCGGCGGCAGCGGGGCGATCACGACGCGTGCGTCCACCGCGATGATGCCGTCCGCGTCGACGATCAGCGGATTGATGTCCATCTCGCGCACCCAGGGCAGCTCGCAGGCGATTTCCGACACGCGCAGCAGAACGCCCTCGATCGCCGCGAGCTCGGCCTCGCCGCCCTGCGCCGCAATGCGCCGGCCGAGGCGGGTGCGCGAGATCAGGCTGCGCACGAGCAGGCCGTTCAGCGGCGGCAGCGCCACCGCACGGTCGGCGATCAGTTCCACATCGGCGCCGCCGGCGCCGAAGGCCACCACCGGTCCGAACAGCGGATCGGTGAACAGGCCGAGCAGCACTTCCCGGCCGCGCGGCTTTACCACCATCGGCTGGATCGCCACGCCGTCGATGCGCGCCTGCGGTTGCGCGGCCCGCGCCGCGCGCAGGATTTCGTCGTGCGCCGCGCGCGCTTCGGCCGCACCGCCGACGTTCAGGCGCACGCCGCCGGCGGCGGCCTTGTGGCCGATGTCCGACGAGCTGACCTTCATTGCCACCGGGAAGCCGATCTGCTGCGCGATCGTCACCGCTTGCGCGGCGGATTGCGCCACCGTCGTCTGCGCGACCGGAATGCGAAACGCCGCGAGCAGCGCCTTCGATTCCGTCTCGGTGAGGGCCGCGCGGCCCTCGGCGAGCGCTGCCTCGATGAGCATGCGCGCGCCTTCGACGTCGGGAGCATCGTGATGGGCGAGCGGCCCCGGCACCTGCATGAGCAGCTTCTGGTTCTGATAGAAAGAGGTGACGTTGGCGAACGCCTCCACCGCCGGCTCGGGCGTGCGGAAAACCGGGATGCGCTCCTCGGCAAGCAGCGCGCGCGCCTCCTGCACCCGCCGGTCGCCCATCCAGCACGCGAACACATGCTTGGTGTGACGCCGCGTGGCCGCGGCGAGCGAGCGCGCGATTTCCGTGGGCTCGGTCATCGATTGCGGCGCGAGGATCACGAGCAGCCCGTCTGCCGCCGGATCCTCCAGGCAGGCCTCGATCGCCTCGCGGTAGCGCCCGACGTCGGCGTCCTCGAGCAGGTCGACCGGGTTGTCGCGCGACCATGCGGGCGGCAGCACGCGCTCCAGGCGCGCGAACGTCTGCGGCGACAGCGGCGGCAGCTCGATGTTTATCTCGTTCGCCCAGTCCGCCGCCATCACCCCCGGGCCGCCGCCGTTGGTGACCACCGCGAGATGGTTGCCCGCCGGCCGGTAGCGCGAGGACAGGCATTTGGCCGCGGAAAAGAGCTGCACGAAGGTTCGCACGCGCACCGCGCCGGCGCGACGCAGTGCGGCGTCGAATACGTCGTCGCGTCCGGCGAGCGAGCGGGTGTGGGTTTGCGCGGCTCGCTCGCCGGCTCGCTCGCGCCCGGCCTTGAGCACGATCACCGGCTTGGTGCGTGCGGCGGCGCGCAGCGCGCTCATGAACTTGCGCGCGCTGCGAATCCCCTCGATGTAGAGCACGATGCTCTCGGTGGCCGCGTCGAGCGTGAGGAAATCCAGCACGTCTGCAAAGTCCACATCGAGCTTGTTACCCAGCGACACGACACTGGAAAACCCGACTTCGTCGGTGTCGGCCCAGTCGAGCACTGCCGACACCAAGGCGCCCGACTGTGCCACCAGCGCGACCGGTCCCGCCTGCGCGCGGCTGGACGCGAAGGTGGCGTTCAGGCCGAGCGCGGGACGCATCAGCCCGATCGAGTTCGGCCCGAGCAGGCGCACGCCGTGACGGCGTGCCGCCGACACCGTTTCGGCGGCAAGCTGCGCGCCGCCGGGGATCGCATCGCTCAGACCGGCGGTAAGGATCGCGGCGGCGCGCACGCCACGCCGACCGCAGTCCTCGATCACCTGCGGAATCGTCTCCGGAGGCGTGGCGACGAGCGCGAGGTCCACCGGCCCGGGAAGCGCGGCGATCGAAGGCCACGCCTTTTCGCCGAGAACAAGGGCACGGTGCGGGTTCACTGCGAAGACCGGCCCGCGGAAGCCCTGGCGCAGGTTGCGCAGCAGGGCACCGCCGACGCTTGCGCGATCGTCGCTCGCGCCCGCCACTGCGACCGATCCGGGAACGAGCAGGGGAGCGAGAGGATGACGGTTCACTGGCGGGCCGCTGCTGGCATCAGCCGGTAGAGTAGCCGAACCGCCGCGTCGGTCAACCCGCGTGGACAATGCTTGTGGTGCCGCCTAAGATGCCGACGGCAGGATCCCCGATGACCACCGCCCTTTTGCGCCATCCCGACTGCCGCCTGCACGACATGGGTGCGCATCATCCCGAGTGTCCGGCGCGGCTTTCGGCGATCGAGGATCATCTCATCGCCACCGGGCTCATCCAGCATCTGCTCGAGATCGAAGCGCCGCTTGCCTCGCATGATGCGCTTGTCCGGGTGCACGGTCGCGATTACGTACACGAGATCGAGGCGCGCACCCCGCGTCACGGCACCGTGCACGTGGATCCGGACACCGCGATGTGTCCTCACACCTACCGCGCGGCACTGCGCGCCGCTGGCGCAGTCCTTGCCGCCACCGACCTGGTGATCGGCGGTGCGGCGGACAATGCATTTTGCAGCGTGCGACCGCCGGGGCACCATGCTGAGCGGCGCCGTGCGATGGGATTCTGTTTTTTCAACAATGTCGCCGTCGGCGCCGCGCATGCGCTGGAAGCGCACAGACTCGAGCGGGTCGCGATCGTGGACTTCGACGTGCATCACGGCAACGGCACGGAAGACATCTTCCGCGACGACGAACGGGTGATGATGGTATCCACCTTCCAGCACCCGTTCTATCCGTACAGCGGGGTCGACGGGCGATCGGAGCGCATGGTCAACATTCCGCTCGCCGCCTACAGCGGCGGCCGCGAGTTCCGGGAGACGGTCGAGCATTTCTGGCTGCCGGCGCTCGAGCGGTTCCGCCCGGAAATGGTTTTCGTGTCCGCGGGTTTCGACGCGCACCGCGACGACGACATGGCGATGCTCAATCTTACGGAGGCGGACTATTCGTTCGTCACCGCGCGCATCGTGGAGATCGCTGGGCGGTTCGCGAGCGGGCGCATCGTTTCGGTCCTGGAGGGTGGGTACGAGCTCTACGCGCTTGCGCGCAGCGTCGCGGCTCATGTAAGGGTGCTCGCCGGGTTGCAGGCCTGATTCTCGCCTGCGTGTGAAACCGCCCGCGCGGCAACCGGCCCTGGTGCAGTCCGGGGGCGCCGGCGCTGCGCCGCCCGGATGCGCGGCAATGCCCCGCCGTCGCCCCTATTGCGGCTTAAGGATTTTCGAAGCCCCGCCTAGGGTCTTTCCCGATACCCACCCGAACCGTCCGACTCTATCGTGCTGCCAGCCGGGAACACGCTCTCGGCGGGTATTTCACGATGAGCCAGCTGAAGGTTTTCCTGATCGACGACAACACGCTGTTCCTGGTGGCCGCGAGCCGGTTTCTGATCGACTTCTGCAAGGTCAAGGTAGTGGGCGTCGCGCAGTCGGTGGCGGAAGCGCTGCAGAAAATTCCCGAGGCCGCGCCGGACCTCGTGCTGCTCGACCAGACTATGCCCGGCACGAGCGGCCTGGATGCGGTGTCGACGATCAAGAAACTTCCCGAGCATCCGGCGGTGATCCTGGTGACGCTGAACGCCGACTCTGCCACGAGGGAAGAGGCGCTCAGAGCCGGCTGCGACGGCTTCGTTTCGAAAATCGACTTTACCGCCGAACTGCCGCCGCTGCTCGAGGCCCATGCGAGGCGCATGGGCGACGGCGGGTGAGCGCACCAGTCGTCCGGGCTCGTCTTCGGCTTTACACCTAGGTCGAACCGCGCGCGCACTGCCGCCGCGCGCGTCGGCGCTCAGATCAGCAACGCAGCAGCGACCTTGCGGTCTTCGGCCATCAGGATGTTGTAGGTGCGGCAGGCGGCGTTGGTGTCCATTACCTCGAAACCGATACCGGCATCGACGAGCGGACGAAGAGTCGACAGCGGGGGAAACCTGAGCGTCTCGCCGGTTCCGATCAGCACGATTTCTGCGCCCAGCGTGGCAAGAAAAGCCACCGCTTCCATGCTGAGCCCCTGCGCTGCCGACACGTTCCAGCCTTCCACTAGCCTGTGCGGGAGCACGACAAGGCTGCGTTCGTAACGAACCCGGTTTATGGCCACAAAGCCCAGACCATAGGCGGTGACCGCATTGCGGCCTTCCGTATGCGCAAGATGCAGCTTCACTGGGAGGATGCTTTTGCCGTGCGGCGAAGGTTCCGGTAGCATTATAGCTTTCAAGGGCTTACGAGTCCCCGGAAAGCGGCCAATGAAGGAATTCCCACGCATCAAGCGACTCCCGCCTTACGTTTTCAACATCACCGGAGAGTTGAAGGCGGCGGCGCGCAAGCGCGGGGAGGACATCGTCGACATGAGCATGGGCAACCCCGATGGCGTGACACCGAGGCACATCGTCGACAAACTGGTCGAGGCGGCGCAGCGAAACGATACCCACGGATATTCCGTATCGAAGGGAATTCCGCGGCTGCGGCGGGCGATCTGCAACTGGTACCAGGGCCGATTCGGCGTCGCGTTGGATCCGGATTCCGAGGCGATCGTGACCATCGGCTCCAAGGAGGGGCTCGCGCATCTGATGCTCGCCACCCTCGACCATGGAGACACCGTGCTGGTGCCCAATCCCAGCTATCCGATCCATATTTACGGCGCCGTAATCGCGGGTGCCGACATCCGGTCGGTACGGATGACGCCCGGCATCGACTTCTTCGACGAGCTGCAGCGCGCCATCCGGGAGTCGATTCCAAAGCCGAAGATGATGATTCTCGGCTTTCCCAGCAACCCGACCGCCATGTGCGTGGAGCTGGAGTTCTTCGAGCGCGTAGTCGGGCTGGCGAGGGAGCACGAAATCCTAGTGGTGCACGATCTGGCATACGCGGACATCTGCTTCGACGGCTGGAAGGCGCCGTCCATCATGCAGGTGCCGGGCGCGCGCGAAGTCGCGGTGGAGTTCTTCACCATGTCGAAGAGCTACAACATGGCCGGATGGCGGGTAGGGTTCATGGTCGGCAACAGGGACCTCGTCTCGGCGCTCGCACGGATCAAGAGCTACCACGACTACGGCACGTTCACGCCGATCCAGGTCGCGGCGATCACCGCGCTCGAAGGACCGCAGGACTGCGTGCGCGAAATCCGCGAGAAGTACCAGAGACGCCGCGACGTGCTGGCAAAGGGACTTCACGAGGCCGGCTGGCTGGTGGAAGTGCCGAAGGCGTCCATGTACATCTGGGCCGAGATTCCGGACCCGTACAAGCCGGCAGGTTCGCTCGCGTTCGCGAAGAAGCTGCTGGCCGATGCGAGGGTTGCAGTGTCGCCGGGCGTCGGTTTCGGCGAATACGGCGACGACCACGTGCGATTCGCGCTCATCGAAAACGAGGCTCGCATCCGCCAGGCGGTACGGGGCATCAAGGAGATGTTCCGCCGGGACGGATTGTTGCAGCCGGCGCGACTCGCTTCGGCAGGATAGACAGACTCGATCACCGGACCGGGCGTACCGGTCAATCCACCATGACAGATGAATCGGTGCGGATCGTCCAGGTGACTGGACTGAACCGGGAGGTGGTTTCGCGCAGGCTGCTGGCGGCTGCGGAAGCCGTCCATCGCCAGCTGCGCCCGGACATGCCCGCGGATTACGAGACGAAAATGCTCGCGATCTTTCGCGACGGCGGCGAAATGTGCGTCGCCGAGCGCAATGGGCGGGTCGTCGGGGTGGTGGTGTATCGCGTGTTCGAGAATACCCATGCCGGCAGGCGCTTCTACGTCGACGACCTGGTCACCGACGAGGTGCGCCGTTCCGCCGGCGTAGGAAGGGCGTTGCTCGAACACCTCGAGGTCCTCGCCAGGGGGCGCGGCTGCCAGGCTATGGAACTCGAATCGGGCAGCCAGCGCACGCGAGCGCATCGCTTCTATTTCCGCGAAGGTTTTGTCGTAACAGGCTTCTCATTCAAGAAAGAACTGAAATGAAACCGATCCACGTCGGGCTGCTCGGCATCGGAACAGTCGGGGGTGGCACTTACACGGTGCTCAAGCGCAACCGCGAGGAAATCAGCCGGCGCGCGGGCCGCGAGATCCTGGTGACGATGGGCTCGGCGCGCAATATAGAGAGGGCCGCCGGAGTCGTGGGACCGGAAGTCGAACTGACCGACGATCCCTTCGACGTGATCCGTGCGCCCGACATCGACATCGCGGTCGAGCTGATCGGCGGCACCGGCGTGGCGAAGGACCTGGTGCTCGCCGCAATCGAAAACGGCAAGCATGTGGTCACCGCCAACAAGGCTTTGCTGGCCAAGCACGGCAACGAGGTGTTCCGCGCGGCACAGAAAAAGGGGGTCATGGTGGCGTTCGAGGCGGCCGTAGCGGGAGGCGTGCCGATCATCAAGGCGCTGCGCGAAGGGCTCACCGCAAATCGCATCGAGTGGATCGCAGGCATCATCAACGGGACGACCAATTTCATCCTGTCCGAGATGCGGGAGAAGGGGCTCGGCTTCGACGAGGTTCTGAAAGAGGCGCAGCGCCTCGGCTACGCGGAAGCGGACCCGACTTTCGACGTCGAAGGCATCGACGCCGCGCACAAGCTCACGATCATGGCCGCCCTCGCATTCGGCATCCCGATGCAGTTCGACAAGGCCTACACCGAGGGCATCTCGAAGCTGACCAGGGAGGACATCCGCTACGCGGAGGAGTTCGGCTACCGCATCAAGCTTCTAGGCATCACGAAGCGGGTGAGGGACGGCATCGAACTGCGCGTGCATCCGACGCTGATTCCGCATCGCCGCCTGATCGCCAACGTCGAGGGCGCAATGAATGCGATCCTGGTGCAAGGCGACGCGGTCGGGTCGACCCTGTATTACGGCGCCGGCGCCGGCGCGGAACCGACGGCGTCGGCGGTGGTGGCCGACCTGGTCGACGTGACGCGGATGCACACCGCCGACCCGGAGAACCGCGTGCCGCACCTCGCGTTCCAGCCGGATCGCCTGTCGGATACGCCGATCCTGCCGATGAGCGAGGTCGATACCTCGTACTATTTCCGCATGCGGGTCCTCGATCGCCCCGGAGTGCTTGCCGACATCACGCGCATCCTCGCCGACTTGTCGATCTCGATCGAAGCGATGCTGCAGCGCGAACCGCCGGAAGGCGAAGAGCAGGTCGACATCATCATGCTGACCCACCGGACCCGCGAGAAGAACGTGAATTCCGCACTCGCCCGCATCGAGGCGCTGCCGGTGGTGACGGGGAGCATCATGCGCATCCGCATCGAGTCGCTGGACGGGAAATAGGAATCACCACGGAGGCACAGAGGCACAGGGAATTTCAAAGGACGAGCGAACCACCAAGCGCAGCAAGCGCACCGAGAATTCCAGAATCGAACCGTCCTTTTCTGGGGGTCCTTGGCGGTTGTTTTGTCTTTTCTCTGCGCCTCTGCGCCTTAGTGCTAAACGGGACACGGAACATGGCCGACCACTACACGGGACTGATCAACCGCTACCGCGACCGCCTGCCAGTCCGGGCGGACACGCCAGTCATCACCCTCAATGAGGGCAATACGCCGCTCATTGAGCTGGCGCACCTGCCGAAGAAGCTCAAGCGCGACGTGCGCGTGTTGTGCAAGTTCGAGGGACTGAATCCGACCGGCTCGTTCAAGGACCGCGGCATGACCATGGCGGTGACCAAGGCGGCGGAAGCGGGTGCGAAGGCGATCATTTGCGCCTCGACGGGAAACACCTCCGCCTCCGCCGCCGCCTATGCGGCCCGCGCCGGAATGACATGCTTCGTTCTCATTCCACAGGGGCAGATCGCGCTGGGAAAACTCTCCCAGGCGATGATGCACGGCTCCGTGGTGATCCAGATCCGCGGCAACTTCGACGATGGCATGCGTCTGGTACAGGAAGTCGCTCAATCCATGCCGGTCG
>DASRFY010000071.1:0-3369 GCA_035651315.1 Burkholderiales bacterium | reverse complement strand
CGCTACGGCGTTTTTCGCTGTCCATCGCCCTAGCCGCCAATCCTGGCGGCGCTTCGGAATTCGGAAGCTGCCCAGGCGTGCGAGTTCAGCCGGGCTAAGCCACTCGTCCTCGGCCAACACCTCGCCGCTTTCCTGCTGCAGCCAATACGCCTGCTCCATGCACTGCCTCAGCCATTCGGCTTATGACACTGCCAGCTCCTGCGGCGCCAGGATATTTTGCAGCGCCTGCAACGGTTCGGAGGGCACGTTGTCGGGCAACTCGACCGTGCGATAGCCCTCCAGCTGCAGATAGCGCACGCCGTTGGCGTCCACCACCTCCGCGTCGAAGGTGCCCAGCTCGGGATGCGGCGTCACCACCGCGTACAGCTTTTCCCGGTTGGGCTTGGGCGCATTCGCCGTCACCAGTTGCCGCACCTTCCACGGCAGGCCCATGCGGCTCTGCGCCGCAATCTGCCACAGGCCGGCGGTCTGGAAGCACAGCTCCACCAGCCGTGGCCCAACCACCGTCGGCTTCGTGGCCGGTTCATGATTGCTCGGCAGATTGGCCGACATCTCGCCGATGATGCGCTCGCCGTCCCACCACGCCCGCTCCACAACCTGGTATGCCGGGCCGTGGAAGTAGATGCGATAGATGTGTGCGGCATTGACGAAGCTCTCGCCCGTCAGCCGCGGCGCTGCGCCTCTCACCCCCTGCGGCGCCTGTTTCGACAGCCGCACGCGCGCCGTGAAGTGCAGCGTCTCCTGGGGCCCGGTGCTGGTGGCCAGCGTGCGCCGGCCGATCAATCGGCAGTCCGCGATCAGCCTGCCGCCTTCGGGATGAATCAGCGCTTGCAGGATCACCGTCCGCGGCTCATTCTTGTAGAACTTGAACGGCGCCAGGAAGTCGACCTGCTCGACCGCTTCGACATGCCAGCCCGGATGCAACGAGAGCGCGACTTCCGCGAACGCTTCGATTCCCATTACGCCCGGCAGCACCGGGGTACCGTGGATGCGATGGTCATACAGGAAAGGCTGCACTGTGGGATCGAGTGTGGTCTCCATGGTGAGCCCGCTGTAGATGCCCACGCCGGTAATGCGCCCGATCATCGGCCCTGGTTGCGCAAGTGCCGCGCTCGATGTGGCCAGCGCCTGCACATCCAGGCCACCGGTCGGATCCCACTCGTCGAGCAGGACGCCGAGCCGCTGGCCGATGACAACCTCGCCGGCAAAGCCGCACGTCAGCTCGCGGCGCACAATCGGGATACCCGCGTCCGGCGGAACCATGTCGATGCCCGCCATCTCCATCATCTTGGGGATGGAGCCGCGCGTCGCCATACCGATGCCGCCCCATGCGCTCCAGTCGATCACGATGCCGCGCGTCTGCGGCCGCGTCGAACGGAAGCTCGACGTGTACTTGCACAGCAGATCGTTGGCGGCACTGTAGTCGGTCTGGCCGCCGTTGCCGAAGCGCCCCGCAACCGAGCTGAAGGCGACCGTCGCGCCCAGCGGCATGTCGCCAATGGCATGCAGCAGGTTGAACCAGCCGTCGGCCTTCACGTCGAAGACCAGGTCGAACTCGCGCGGGTCCTTGTCGGGCAGGAAGTGGCTGCGCTCCAGTCCCGCAGCGTGCAGCAGCACGTCGATGCGGCCGCTCGTCTTTCGTACCTCACCTATGACGTCGGCAACCGCTGCGGCGTCGGCGAGGTTCACGCTGAAGTAGTGCGCTTTGCCGCCGGCGGCTTCGACGGCGCGGATCGCCGTCAGCGCGGCTTGCGCACGCTCCAGCGACGCGAGTTCTCGCTCGACCAGCGCCGGGGTAGCGCGCTCGCCGCGCGCCTGAATGCGCGCAAAAAGCTCGCGTTTCAGGCCGTCCTTGTCGGTCGTGAACCGCGCCAGGTCGGGATTGTTGGCATCCGGTTCGGGCACCAGATCGAGCAGGTAGAAGGTTTCGCCGGATGCGGCAGCGAGGTCCTGCGTGATGGCAGAGACGATGCTGCCGGCCGCGCCCGTAATCACGAAAACGCTGTTGCTATCGAGCGTGAAGCTGGGTTGCGCGCCGGTCGACGGCCGCTCCTCCAAACCGACCGTCCAGCGCAGCCCGTTCTTGTAGCCGATCTCGACCGCACCCGGATCGCGCAGCGCTTCTTCGATCAGCAGCACCGCGATGTCGAACGGCTTACGGCCGGCTTCGAAGTCGACAGCCTTGACCACGGTATCGGGCCGCTCGCGTTTGTAGGTCTTGGTGAAGCCCACCACCGCTCCGCCCATGGGAGCGACGGCCCCCATTTCATCGTAGCCATGCTAGCCGCCAAGGCGTGTGGCCGAGACCAGAAAAGCGCCCCTGCCGGCGGCCTGCTGATACAGCCGGCGCATGGTCGTATACAGCGCCTTGACGCGTGTGCCGAGATGTGCGCGCCAGGTGTCCATGTCCATGCCGCTGATGGGCGGCTCGACGTCGAGTGCGGGCAGCCAGAAGACGCCGTCGATGGGTCCGGAGGCGAGCCAGCCCTCCAGTGTCTTCAGCAATGAGTCGGCGTTGGCCGATGGTGTAAGGCTCAGCACCTCGACGGAGTGGCTGCGCAGTTGCTCGCTCAGCGACTGCGCGACTCCGCTGTTGTCGTATGCGATGATGACGCGGCTGCCGCCACCGAGCGTCACGCCCGTGGACTTGCAGAGGGCGAGCGGCGGACGCAGCACGGGAAGCGGCACGCGACGCGGGATTTTGTTGGCCGCGTCGAAGCTCAACAGCTCAGGCGCCGGGCGCGTGAGTCGCGGGGCGGCAACCGGAGGCGCCGTGGTTTTTGCGAATGTCGTAGGTGTGGTGGCTGTGGTGGGTGCCCCATCCTTCTCCCCATCTGTTGGGGAGAGGGTGGGGCCGTTTCCCGCTGGGTGCCCCATCCTTTCGCCCGTCGTTGGCGAAAGGGTGGGATTCGCACGGTCCTGCGCGAACTTGATGACGTGCGCGAGGGTAGGGAAGTCGCGCAGTTTCATGTTCTCATCGCGCGGAATGTTGTAGGCCGCGCGCACCGAGGCGAACATCTCCGCCTGCTTCACGGTGTCGATGCCGAGGTCGGCTTCGAGATCGAGGTCGAGATCCAGCATCTCCTTCGGATAGCCGGTCTTCTCGGCAACAATTTCCAGCACTTTCTCCGCAATGGACTCGGCGGTAAAGGTCGGCTTCGAGATACCGATGGGCGCTGTTTCAGCAGTCGGCATTGGCGTGACCGCCGTGGGGCCGTCTCCCGCGGGGTGCCCCATCCTTTCGCCCGCTGTTGGCGAAAGGGTGGGATTCGCCCGGTCCTGCGCGAACTTGATCACGTGTGCGAGGGTAGGGAAGTCGCGCAGCTTCATGTTTTCATCGCGCGGAATGTTGTAGGCCGCGCGCACTGA
>DASRFY010000070.1:0-4155 GCA_035651315.1 Burkholderiales bacterium | reverse complement strand
CGCAGCGCGACCTGAACCAGGCGATCTACAACACGATCCTGAACCAGTTGAAGCTCAAGGCCGCAGTCGGTAGGCTAGCCGAGCGCGACCTCAGCGACGTCAACAACCTGCTCAAGGAGGAAGTGCAATAAGCCGTCGCGCCGGCGCGGTCGATGACGCGTCGCTGAAGGCGGCGAAAAAAGCGCTCCGGGCGCGCGTGCTCGCCGCCCGCGATGCGCTTCCGATCGCGGAACGCGCGGCCCTGTCGGCCGCGATCACGGCGCGGCTGCTGTGGCTGCCCGCATACCGCAACGCGGACTGCGTCTCCGCCTACATGTCGATCGGCTCGGAGTTCGATACCGCAGCCTTCGTGGCCGATATCCTGGCAAGCGGCAAGCGTCTGCTGCTCCCGCGCGTCGACCGCGCGCAGCGCGCACTGGTTTTCCATTTCGTCGACGATCCCGCACGCGATCTCGTACCGGGCACCTGGGGCATCCGCGAGCCCGACCCTGCGCGCTGCCCGGCCATCGAATTTCGCGCAGCGGACTTCGTGCTGGTGCCCGGCGTCGCGTTCACCCGCGCTGGCGATCGGCTGGGCTACGGCGGCGGCTTTTACGACGGCCAGCTCGCCAAACTCCCTGCCGCCGCGCGCAAGGTCGCCGCGGGTTTTTCCTTGCAAGTGCTCGACTCGCTGCCGACGGGGCCGCGGGACGTGAAGGTCGATGCGGTAGTGACGGAGGAGGGGGAGTGGAAGGTAATTGAGTAACTCGTGGTTGCAGCGGCCAGCGGCTTACGCAATTACCTAGTCAGCAATTACCCAATCACCCATCACAAGCCGAGCAAGGTGAGGGTTCTTGCGGTGGCGCCGCGATGGGCCCCGGCGAATCGTACGCCGGCGTCCCCCATCCGCCGCGCCTGCTGCGGATTCGACAGCAGCTCGGCTACCGCAGCGGCCAGCTCCTGCGGCCCCGCGACGCGACGCGCCGCGCCGGCCTCGATCGCGAGCTCCGTCGCCTCCTCGAAATTGAACGTGTGCGGGCCGACGATCACCGGCTTGCCGACCGCGCAGGCCTCGATCAGGTTCTGGCCGCCGAGCGGCAGCAGGCTGCCGCCGACGAAAGCGAGGTCGCAGGCGGCGTAGTAGGCGAACAGCTCGCCCATCGAATCGCCCAGGACGATCCGGGTCTGCGCACCGACCGGCGACTCCTCGCTCCTGCGCTGGAAGCGCTTGCCGCTTGCGCGCAGCAGTTCGGCGACCTCGTCGAAGCGCTGCGGATGCCGCGGCACGATGACCGTCAGCAACGCCGGGTCGTCGATGCGCTCGGCCGCTTCCAGCACCAGCCTTTCTTCTCCTTCGCGCGTGCTCGCGGCGAGGAACACCTTTCGCTGCGCGCCGAAGCGCTGCCGCAGGGCGGCGCCCCGCGCGAGCTGGTCCTCGGGCGGGGCGCGGTCGAATTTCACGTTGCCGGTGATCTCTACCTTGCGCGCGCCGATCGACCGCAGGCGCTGCGCGTCGCGGTCGGTCTGCGCGCCCACGGCGGCGAGTTGCGCGAGCATCGGCGCGGTAAGAGCCCGGAACCGTGCATACCGCGCCGCGGAGCGATCGGAAAGCCGGGCGTTCACCAGATACAGCGGCACGCCCGCTTCGGCGCAGGCGCGGACCAGGTTCGGCCACAGCTCGGTCTCCATGACGATCCCGATTTCGGGGCGGAAACGGCGCAGGAAGCGGCGCACCGCGCCGGGCAGGTCGTAGGGCAGATAGACGCTTTCCACCGCGTCGGCGAACAGGCTGCGCGCGGTCTCCCGTCCGGTCGGCGTCATGTGGGTGAGCAGTATGCGGTGCTCAGGATGCCGCTCGCGCAACGCCCTCAACAGCGGCTCGGCGGCGCGCGTTTCCCCGACCGAGACGGCGTGCAGCCAGATGAAGCGTCGGCCGGACGGCGCACGATAGAAACCGAAGCGCTCGGCGACATGATCGAGATACGCTGGCTGCCGGCGCGCGCGCAGCGCGAGATGCAGCAGCGCCCACGGCACCAGCAGATAGGCCGCCAGCGTATAGAGCAACCTCATCCGATCAGTCTTTCGACCGCGGCGGCGACCTCCGCCACCGCGGGCCGGCGATGCAGGTTGCCGAGATTCACCGCGCGCGCGGCGCCATAGAGGCCGGTCGCGGCGGGATCGGTCGCGCAGAAGATGCCCACCGTCGGGCGGCCCAGCGCTGCGGCAAGGTGCGCAAGGCCGGTATCGACGCCGACCACCACCGATGCGGCGCAGAGCAGCGCCGCCGCGAGATCCAGTGCGAACCGGGGCGGAACCAGCGCGCCCGGTATGCGATCCGCCAGCCACTCGCTGCGCAGCCGCTCCGCTTCGCTGCCGAAGGGAAGCCAGCTCTGCAGGCCGCGGGCGTGCAGCGCCGCGCCGAGCGTCGCCCAGCGCTCCCCGGGCCACTGCTTCGCGGGGTCGCTGGTGGCGTGCAGCAGCAACGCGAACGGGCGATCGAGCGCCGTGCGCAGCGCCCCGGACAGCGCCGTGCGCAGCCTCTGCATGCTTGCCGGCGGCACCTGGATCGCATAGTTCGCCGGTCCCGAGACTTCGTAGCCGAGGGCGCCGGCGGCGAGCACGCGATTGCGCTCCACCGCGTGCAGAGCCCACGGCGCGGCCACCACGCGGTCATAGAAGATCGCCAGCGGCTCGCGCGAGCTCTTCCAGTCGGGACCGATTCTGGGGCCGCGCGCCAGGCGCGCGAGCAGCGCGCTCTTCAGCAGCCCCTGCGTGTCGATCACCGCGTCGTACGGCGCCGAGGCGAGCGCACCGCGCAGCGCCCGGATTTCCCGCCACGTCTCCCGCGACAGGATATTGCCCCGCCAGCGGCGCAGGTTGACGGGGATGACGCGGTGGACCATCGCGTGCAGGCGCGGGATCGGCGCGAACGCTTCCTCGACTAGCCAGTCGATCTCGGCGCGCGGGAAGCGCACGCTCAAGTCGCTCACCGCCGGCAGGTTGTGCACCACGTCGCCGAGCGAGGAGGTTTTCACCAGCAGCAGCCGCCGGATCGCGTTGTTCGGGCTATTCAAAGCTTCTTTGTTTAGAATTTTCGTCTTTGAGTCGAATAATAACGGCGGACATGAAGATTCTGGTGACCGGGGCGGCGGGCTTCATCGGCATGCACGTCGCGCGCAGCCTGCTCGGGCGCGGCGACGATGTCGTGGGCGTGGACAACGTCAACGACTACTACGACGTCGGCCTGAAGGAGGCGCGGCTGCGCGAGCTTGCTTCGCATGCGAATTTTACTTTCGTCCGGCTCGACGTCGCGGACGAGTCCGCCGTCCGCGCGCTGTTCGAGCGGGAAGCGCCGCGCCGCGTCGTGCATCTCGCCGCGCAGGCGGGCGTGCGCTACTCCGTCGAGCATCCGCAGGCGTACGTGAAAAGCAATCTCGTCGGCTGCGCCAATATCCTCGAGGCATGCCGGAATCATCGCGTCGAACATCTGGTCTACGCAAGCACTTCCAGTGTATACGGGCTCAACGGCAGGCTGCCGTTCAGCGTGCACGACAACGTCGATCATCCGGTGAGCTTCTATGCCGCCACCAAGAAGGCGAACGAGCTGATGGCGCACTCCTACAGCCATCTGTTCTGCCTGCCGACCACGGGGCTGCGCTTCTTCACCGTGTACGGCCCGTGGGGACGGCCCGATATGTCGCTCGCGCGCTTCACCGGGGCGATCCTGGCAGGCAGGCCGATCGACGTCTACAACCACGGCAACATGCAGCGCGACTTCACCTACATCGACGACATCGTCGACGGCGTGGTGCGCACGCTCGACCGGCCGGCGCAGCCCGACCCGGGCTTCGACCGGATGAAGCCCGACCCCGGCTCGAGCGAGGCGCCGTACCGCGTCTACAACATCGGCAACAACAATGCGGTGAACCTGCTCGAGTACATCGAAACCATCGAATCGATCCTCGGCAGGAAGGCGATCAAGAATCTGCTGCCGATGCAGGCGGGAGACGTGCCTGCCACCTACGCCGATATCGAGGACCTCGACCGGGCGGTGGGTTTCCGGCCGCGCACCCGGATCGCCGACGGCGTGGCGCGCTACGTCGCCTGGTATCGAGGTTACTACGGCGTTTGACGCAAGGCAGTGAATGGAGAACAGTGAACGGGGGACAGCGCCGG
>DASRFY010000069.1:0-6319 GCA_035651315.1 Burkholderiales bacterium | reverse complement strand
TGCGCTTACCGCGCTGCACCGTCTGCACCTTTCCCTCGACTTCCTCCACGATCGCCCGATGCACCAGCAGCAGTTCGTCGGACTCCGCCGGACCAAATGCCTTTGCCGTCCAACGCCGGAACTCCCGCTCGATCGCCTTTTCCACCTGCGAAAAGAAGCTCACTTCTTTGCCTCCGCCGGGATTGCCCCCAGATACCCCAGATCGCGCGCAGCCGCCACGATGTCCACCGCCGCCGCGGCCGGATACGTGCCGCCGTACTGCCCGTTTTCGATCAGGATCGAAAAGGCCACGTGCTTCGCCGCCGCAGAGCCGTAAGGCGCATATCCGATGAACCACGCGTGCGACGGCGCCGAAGCCAACTCCGCCGTCCCGGTCTTGCCCGCCACCGGCAGCACAGACGCAGCCGCGCGGCGCCCCGTCCCACCGGTCACCACCTCGCGCATGAACTTGCCGATCGTGGCCGCGGCCTCGGGACCCAGCACCTGCTTCGGCTCGGCCGCCCGATCGTTGATCTCGCCCGTCACCCAGCGGCCCGGCGGCATCATGCCGCCGTTCGCCACCGTCGCCGCCAGCCGCGCCATCTGGAACGGCGAAGCCACCACCTGCCCCTGGCCGTACGACGACTGCGGCAGCGATCTCCGAAGCTGCGACGGCTTATTCGGCGAGGCGGTCGTGATGCCCAGCAGACTCGCTGTATCGAATAGCGACTGCGCGCCGACGTTGTACGTTCCGAGCTGTGCAAAATACGCGTTGCACGACACCATCATGGCGTGCTCCATGTCGAGCGTCCCGTGCGGATTCTTGTCGAGCACATCGTCGCGGATGGGCCGGTTCGATCCCTTGATGAAGTTGCCGACGCGCCCATCCGGAAGCCGGACGCAGGCATACTGCTGCGACGTGAGCGCCGTGTCCTTGCGCAAAGCGGCCATGGCGGTGACTATCTTGAACGTCGACCCGGGCGGATACAGCCCGTACCGCGCGCGGTCGAGATGCGCATCGTCCTCCGGAATAGTCGCCGCCAGCGGATAGCTCACCGACGCCAACAAATCACCGGTCGCGGGATCGAGCACGACGATCGCGCCCTTATCGCGCCCGGCCTCGTGCAACTTCTGCCGCAGAATCTCGCCGGCGCGTAATTGCAGCCGCGCGTCGATCGACATGCGCACGTCGCGCGGGCGGTCCAGCACCCGCCGCACCTCGGGCGCATTCGGCTCGTAGCGATGCCTCAGTAGCGGCACCAGCTCGCGATAGTCGTAGCGCACCAGCTTTTCCTTTTTGCCGGTCTTCGGATTTTTCACCTCCACCAGCATCGCCCGGTCGTCGTAGCCGCGCAGCCGGGTGGCAAAATCGCGCTCGACGAACGACGTATTGCTGGCCCCCCAGCGCGCGCGCGTCCGCAGGTCCCCAAGCAGATCGAACATCGCAGCGCCGAAGGGATAATGCCGAAGCTCGGTGCGCGAGCAGGCGCGGTCGATATCGACGCCGAGCTTCACGTACTCGGCGCGATGCGCGGTCAACTCGTCCCAACTGCTGGTGGCCAGCGGCACTCCGTTGCGATCGTAGATGCTGCCTTTGGGAATCTCGCGCATGATCTCCTGGAACCGCGGGTTGTACTCGTAGCGGCGCTCTCCGTCGGCCTGCGTCACCAGCGTGCCGGCGCCCATGATTCGACCGCTGTTCAGCACCTGGATGTAAGCCGCCTTGGCAAAGATCGCGACAGCTAACACGCCGAGCGCGGCTCCCAGCACCTTCACCGGCATCCGGAACGGTGCGTTGCGGCCGGCGTCGTGCGCGCGGCGCGAGATCGAAAGCAGGATGCCGAACATCGCGAAGTTGGCGAGCAGCGCGGTCCGGCCGTAGCTCAGGAACGGCGTCACCACGCCCGACAACGGCAGCACTCCCAGCGCTCCGCCCGCGATCAGCAGCACCTGCATCGCTATCGCGGCGCCCAATCCCGCGGCTAAAAAGAACTCGTAATCGTCGGCCGCGCGCAGCGCGATGCGCAGCGCCCGATACACAAGGAAACCGTAGAGCAGGAGAACACAAGCGATCCCGAGGAAGCCCCACTCTTCACCAAGCGCGGACAGAATGAGGTCTGTATGCGCGGCAGGCACCAGCGCCGGATCGCCCAGACCCGGACCAGTCCCGGTGGCGCCGCCAGTAGCGAAAGCCCAAAGCGACTGCGCCAGCTGATCGCCGCCGTGTACCACGTTATTCCACGGCCCCAGCCACATCGCGACGCGCTCCCACACCGTGTGCGGAATGCCGATGAGGTAACCGAAGCCGAAACCCCCTACCAGCAGAGCGAGCCCGCCGAGTGCCAGGGTCGCGCCGCCGCGGGCCATTGCATACAGCGCCAGAAACAGGCACGTAAAGATCAGCGCCGGCCCGAGGTCCTTCTGCAAAAAGAAAAATGCGAGCGAGAGCGCCACGCATACCAGCACCGGCGCGACGTACTCGACCGGCGGCAGCGCCACATAACGCGAGAGCCAGGCCAGCCGCGGACGCGTCTCACGCGCGTGCCGCAGCACATCCCACCGTTCCGCGAAGTACCCCGCCAGAAATAGGATCAGCAGTATGCGAATCAGCTCCACCGGCTGAAATCCGAACAGGTTGACCTTGGCATCGCTGGTGCCGGGGCCGTAACCGAACACGATCAGCGCCACCGAAAGCAGAAAGCTGGCCAGCAGCGGCACGTAGCTGAGCTTGCCGAACGCGCGCCGGACGTCCAAGGCGCTGAAGACGCCAAGCAGCAGGCACCCGCCGATGGCGCCCTGCGCGAAGCTCGTGTAAATCATGTTGTCGCGCAGCGGGTCGCGCAGGCTGACCATCAGGATGAAGCCGACGCCGGTGAGCAGGAAAATCGGGATGAGCAGCGCGTGATCGCCCTCGAACCCGCGCGCGGCGAACCATAGTCCCACCGCTACAAACGCGGCCAGGTAGAGCCCGGCCCACAGCATCAGATCTCGCCGGAAATGCGCGGGCCGCCGCACGATGAGCCTCGGCTTGAGCGCGCGGAACTGCTCGGTGGAGAGCAGCCGCGGGCCGGTATCGTCGGCATGCGCGCGCAGCCGCGCAATCGCACCCACGTTCGACGCGCTGCCGGAAAGATAGTAGATGCGCCGCGCCACCTCCATCCGCTCTTTGGGATTCGGAAACATGGTGAGCAGCGGCAGCAGATCCTCGCGCGACCCCAGCTCGTTCAGGTTCAGGACCTGTTTCGCCGCGAGATCCTTCTCAACCCCCGCGAAATTCTGGGATTTGGTCTGCAGGATCAGCCAGAAACCCCACCCGAGCAGCGCTGCGGAGCCCACCAGCCAAAGCAGAGTCATGGCCGGCCAGGCGGGCCGCACCAACGGCGTGGCGGACGTTCGGGTGCGCTCCGCGGCAGTGCTGCGTGTTACCGCCATACAGGCGCCTCCAGGATTGTGGCGCAGACCCTTAGCCTGTCGCGGCGAGATTCTAAACCCGTGAACCGGTGGAAGGTTTCTGAGGCTGATCTGTGGGGCGGACCCCCTGGTTCGCGCCGGTCCCCCTGGACACGCCCGCCGCGAGTTGTTGCTGAGCCCCAGGCCGGCCAGGCGGCTGGTCGCGGAAGAGGGGGTCCGCCCCATGGATCGGGTCGCGCCACCTGCTGGCTCATCTGCTTCCCTCTCGCGGCCTGAGATCCGGGCCCGCTATAGACTCGACACGAATGTCGACCCGCCAGGCTGAGAGCCTGCGCCCCGTTATCTCCATATCGCGCCATCTTCCAGCTGCTGCAGCCGATACTGCACCGCATCCAGCGTGGACTGCACCTTAGCGATCATCGCACCTGCATTCCCATATGGCGCGATCGCCTGGTACAACTCCAACGCCCGCCGGTAGTCGTTGACCACCTTCTCCACCTCGTCCTTTTCCTGCGGCAGACCGCGGACGTTTTCCGTATCGCGCCACAGCAGATCCGCGCGCTGGCGATACCCGTCCGCCAGTTGCGCCTTGTCGCGCGCGCCAGGCTTGTGCCCGTGCCGCTCGGCCTGCCGCAGCGCCGCATCCGCCTTGTCGATATCTCTCAGCCCGTAAACATACAGCCGCGCCAGCCCAAGCTGCGGATCGGGTGATTTCGGCATCAAGTGCTGCGCCTCATTGAACTTGGCCACTGCCTCGTAGAGCTGCGCCTGATTCTTGTGCACGGTCCCGTCGATACGCGCGATGTGGCCCTCGCAAAGCCGCAGCTTGCCGCGGATGGAATCGTCGCCCGGATCCACCAGCAGCGCCTTGGCGAGATAGCCGTGCGCGCGCTTCCAGTCGCCGTCGCGAACCTGCTGGGTATCGTTGTCCCGGTAGGTATCGATCACATTATCCGCGGCCGCAGTCAACCTCTTCCTCACGGCCCGCCGCGGCCCGTACAACCATAAAGACGAAGCCCGGCCATCGGAAAGTTCCGTCCACTCTTTCCAGATCTGCTCCGGGTCCGTCAGCGCCTCGGACTTGATCGCCTCCTCCAGTTTCTGCCCGCGCTGCCACATCAGGTAAGTCGATGCGCACCAATAACCTCCCCAGATCGCGAGGGTCAGTCCGAGAATCCCGAACGCGCGCGCCACGAACCTGCCCGTCCCCCTCCGCGGCCGCGCCGGCCGGATGATCTGCGGGCCTGCAGGCGGCGGAGGCGGCGCCGCATGGATCGTTCGCCGCGTGCCGTCATGATTCGAATCCCCTCGAACCGTGCGCCGGGTCGCCTCCTGATCCTGTTCCTCGGTGGCGCGCACCTTGCCGCCGTAACCGAACGCCAGCAGATCCGCGGCAAACTCCGTGGCGGACTGATACCGTCGCTCGGGATCAGGCGACATCGCCTTGATCAGGATGCGCCGCAGCGCCTCCGGGCAAGGCTCCGGCGCCGGCGGAGGCGGAATGCGCGACCGCACCATGCTCTCCAGCCGCTCGGTCGAGACGGCCTGGTACGGCTGCAATCCCGTGATCATTTCATACAGCACCACCGCCACCGACCACAGGTCCGACATGAAGTCGACCTCGCCCGAATCCAGCCGCTCCGGCGACGCATAAGGCACGCTGCCGAATTCGTTCCGCGTCAGTTTGCGTGACAGCGACAGCGCCTTGGCGATCCCGAAGTCGAGCACTCGCACCCGCCCCTCCGGATCGATCCGAATATTGCGCGGCTTGATGTCGCCGTGCACGATGCCGTGGTAAACCTTGCCGTCGATCTCGGCCTGCAGGTCGTGCGCGTGCTGCAATGTTTCCAGAATCGCGATGGCGATCTCGCAGGCACGTGCCGGCGCGATCGGCCCGCGCAGAATCTCCTCCGCCAGATCCTCGCCTTCGACGTACTCCATGGCCACGAAAAAGTAGTCGTCCAGGTCGCCGGTCTCGTAGATGCGGACCACGCGCGAGTCCACCGCGGCCAGCCGCTCCTGCAATGCCGACCCGCGCCGCTCGGCCTCGATCGCATCGACCGTGTCGCTATCGGGCGCCTTCTCGATCACCTTCAACGCGACCTTGCGACCGTTGTCGTCTTGCCCGAGATAAACATCGGCCATGCCGCCCCGCGCCACTTTGCGGATGACGTCGTAATGTCCGAGCCTGCGGTTAACCGGGATCATGGCCGCACCCGCTGGCCCGTCAGGAAGAAATTGAATTTCGAAACCGCCGGCGCATCGCTGCCGCCAGCTAGCGTGACCGCGCGCGCGGCAGTATCGTCGAAAGTGTTGCCCAGCAGCGTCGGACGCGCCGGATCCGTAGCAGCCACCGCAGGCTTCCTGCCCTTGCGCCCGTTGCGTAAGAACGCATTGTGCGAAATCCAGGGCGTGGCGTCACCCGAAATCGTAATCGCGTTCTGCGTACTGTCCTGGATCGTGTTCGCCCGCAGCACGGGATGCCCGCCGCGAATCTCGATCCCGACGGCCGTGCCCTCGATCCCACAGTCGCTCACTTCGATGTCCGCGCCGTCGAGCAGGATACCCGTGGCGAGCGGCACCTTCTCATCAGCCACGATGCGGAACCCCGTGATCCGCCCGTGGTGCACGCTCTCCGCAATCACGGCTGGACCTTTGCCCTCGGCGGGAGCGCGCAGGATTGCAGCCAATGGCGCGCGGCTGCGCAATTGCACGCCCTCGCGCATCCGCACCTGCTCGCGGTACTCGCCCGCCTGCACCTCCACGATGTCGCCCGGCTTGGCCTGCGCCAGCGCATCGCCAATCGCCGCGTACTCGCCCCCGACCACCAGTGTGCGATGTGGAGCCACTACCGGGGCAGGTTCCTGGGGCGGATAATCGAGAATTTTGAAACGCAGGTGCAGCGCGGCCACCAGCGCCGCTCCGCCGA
>DASRFY010000068.1:0-2539 GCA_035651315.1 Burkholderiales bacterium | reverse complement strand
CTCGCGCCGCGTCGTCTTTCCCTTCGCGGCCCAGGCCGCCGATGCAAAGGTCGTTTGTTTCATCTTGTTGTCCCCCGTTATCGCGCCGAGGCGCTTTTGCCTATGACACGATTCACGGGGACTTGTTCAGAGTTTCCCTAGTGCTTTCCGCCGCAGCTGCGCGGCTGGTCGAATACGACCCCATAAGGAGGGTTCTGCGCCGCGTAGTAGCGTCCGACCAGCACCCCGGCGGTCACTGCGTTGATGCCGGACGGGGAACCCTCGCTTTCGGAGAAGACCACACCGGGATATTCGCGGGCAAGAACGGCCTGCCACTGGGCGCGGTCGTCGATCACTTTCACTTGCAGAATCCGTCGCAGCGGATCAGGCGCTGTCCGCAATTGATGCGCTTGAAGTTCTGCGCGGCGATCGGGCTGTTGCCGCCCCCGACATGGCGCACCAGCGCGTTGTTGCATTGGATCTGATAGGTGCCGTAGTCGGGCTCGCCGAGCCACTGCACGTTCGCGCAGCCGGGGCTGCCGACGCCGAACTGGATGCCGAGCTCGTATTCTCCGCACAGCGCGCTGTGATGCTGGACCATGCCCTCGATGTGCCAGCTGCCGTCCTCGAGCAGCCAGGCACGGATGTCGCCGAAGTAGAAGTCCATGCGCGCCACGGCTTCCGCGCCGGTGCCGCCCACGCTCAGCCGCGGCTCGGTGGAGAGTTTGCGCACGTCCTGATCGGCGCCTGCTGCGGTGCATGCGAGGGCGAGCAAAATGGTCACCATCAGGCGAATATTCATTTATTTACTTTAGCATGCACGAACCCGGCCGGCATATCGCGGTCGCCGATATCGGCGCGGCGCGTTGACAAGCCGGCGGGCTGCTCGCAAACTCGAAGCGGAACGGTTTCTGTGAGGAGGGCGCATGAAGACCGTCCGGCATCTGCTTGAAAGCAAGGGACACAAACTGCTGTCGATCTCTCCCGAGGCGACCGTCTTCGAAGCGCTCGAAAAGATGGCCGAGCACGACGTCGGGGCGCTGATTGTGCTCGAGGGAGATCGCCTGGTGGGCATCTTTTCCGAGCGCGACTATGCGAGGAAAATCATCCTGCACGGCAAGTCGTCGAAGGACACCAAGGTAGCCGAGATCATGACGGCCAAAGTGGTGTGCCTGCGCCCGACCCAGACCGTGGAGGAATGCATGGGGCTGATGACGGACAAGCGCATTCGCCATCTTCCGGTGCTGCAGGACGGGCGGGTCATCGGCGTGGTCTCGATCGGCGACGTCGTCAAGGAAATGCTCTCGCAGCAGAAGTTCATCATCGAACAGCTCGAGCACTATATCCGGGGCTGATCTCCGCCGGAGGTTGAATTTGCGGATCTTGTTCGCCGCCGCGGCTGCGGCTTTGGTATCTATTGCCGGATGCGCCACGCCTTCCACGCTGACTGCCAAGGCTACCGGCTGCAGGACCGGCGACATCGACATCATCGACAGCGAATACAAACGCGAGGGCTCGACCACCGCGTGGTGTGCGCGCTGCCAGAGCAAGGTCTACAACTGCGTCAGCAACCCCGCACGCGACCGCGTGGCTTGCCGCGAAGCAGAACCGGGCGGTCCCTGTCATTAGAATAGCGGCGGGGTCCCGAGCCGATGGCAGAGTCCGATGCAGCGCATCTGAGTTTCTCGCCGCTCGGCGACCGGGCGCTTCTGATCGAATGCGATGCCGCGCCCGGCCCGCGTACCACTGCATGCCTGCGGGTCCTGGCGGAGAGTCTTGCCGGCCAGCGCCTGCCCGGCATCACCGATATCGTGCCGGGATTGCGCTCGCTCGCGCTGCACTACGACCCGGAAGTCTGGTGGAACGGTTCCGGCGCGCACGCGCCGTACGAGAACCTGATCGCGCGCCTGCAGGCATTGCTCGCGCCGCAGGCGCCGCAAGGCGGCACCGGCCTGGGACGCGTCGTGGAGATCCCCGTGACATACGGCGGAGAGTACGGCATGGACCTGCACGCGCTGGCGCGCGACCGCGGACTGACCGTCGAAGAAGTGATTGCGCTGCACAGCGCGGTCGAGTACACGGTGCTGATGCTTGGCTTTGCGCCCGGCTTCGGTTACCTCGGCCCGTTGGACGAGCGGCTCAGCGTGCCGCGGCGGGCGACGCCGCGCACCCGGGTGCCGCAGGGCAGCGTCGCGGTCGCGGACCGCTACACCGCGGTCTATCCGATGACCTCGCCCGGCGGCTGGCATCTGATCGGGCGCACGCCCATCAAGCTGTTCGACACGCAACGGGACCCGCCGGTGCGCTTTGCGGCGGGTGACCGGGTGCGTTTCGTGCCGGTCTCGGCGCAGGAATTCACGCGGGTACGCGACGAGTGGCGCTGAGCGTGCTGCGTGCGGGCGTGCTCACGACGGTGCAAGATATCGGCCGGCGGGGCTACCAGCGCTACGGAGTGTCGGTCTGCGGCGCGATGGACCCCTGGTCGCTGTGCGTGGCGAATGCGCTGGTGGGCAACGGCAACGGCGCGGCGGGCGTAGAGATGACGCTGGACGGGCCCGCG
>DASRFY010000067.1:0-38380 GCA_035651315.1 Burkholderiales bacterium | reverse complement strand
CACCGCGCCGTGCTCGCGCATGCGCGCCACCGGCGGGCCGTCCTCTTCCCACCGCTGGTTCGGGTCGATGGTGCGCGAGCCGCGCCGCGTCGGCCAGCCCTTGGCGAGGATCAGATCCTTCACCGAAGTGGGCACGCCGTCGACCAGACCGGCCGGCGCCCCTCGCCTCCAGCGCGCCTCCGATTCCCGCGCGCTCCGCAAAGCGTGTTCCTCGTCCAGCACGCAGAACGCGTTGTAGACCGGATTGAGCCGCCCGATCCGGTCGAGCACGGCCTTGGTGACTTCGACCGGAGACAGCTTCCGGTCGCGGTAATGCGCAACGAGCTGCGCGGCGGACATGTACAGGAGTTCTTCGGACACGCGTTGTCTTACCTGTCGACAGGAAAAAAACGGGCGAGAGATCGACCTCTCGCCCGCATTGACCTTTCTATGCGCCATCCCCGCTGCATGGGAGGCCGGCAGGAGCGGAAATGGCGCAATCCAGGGCCGGGTAGCTGCGGGGAATCAGGCCTTCTTGTTTTTCAAGCCGTCGAGCACCGCCTGCTGCGTGATCGGCATGTGGCGCACGCGCACGCCCACCGCGCTGAAAATCGCATTCGCCACCGCCGGCGCGACCGTGGTCGAGGCCGGCTCGCCCACGCCGCTCGGGTGGTGCTTCGACGGGACGAGATGCACGTCGATCTGCGGCACCTCGGCAAGACGGATCGGCACGTACTGGTGATAGTTCTGCTGCTCGAACGCGCCGTTCCGGACCGTCAGGCGCTCGGACATGATCTGGCTGGCGCCCCACAGCGCCGAGCCGCGGATCTGCGCCTCGACGTTCCTCGGGTTGACGACCGTGCCGCAATCCATGGCGATGGTGAGCCGGTTGATGCGATATTTCCCGCTCGCCGGGTCCACCGTGACTTCCGCCACGCTCGCCACCCAGGTCGGGCTTTGCCGCTCTTCCGCCGCAGTGACCGCGATGCCCATCCCGGTGTTGGGCGGCAGGCGCTTGGCACCGTACCCCGCCGCGCGGGTTGCGACGCGCAGGCAGTTCGCCAGGCGCAGCGCGCCGCCGACGGTGGCCGACTCGTACGGAATCCACGAGCCCTCCTTTGCCCACGGCAGCGAGATCCACAGCTGGTCCATGTAGTAGTCGGAACCGGTGCCCGGCGCGTACCCGGTGTTGGGAATGCCGCGGTTGCCGCCCTTGCCGTTCAACATCGACAGGCGGAACTCCAGCGGGTCGCGGCGGGCGGCGTGCGCGACCTCGTCCATGAACGATTCCACCACGAAGATGTTGTAGGAGTTGGACACGGTGCGCAGCGCGCTCGCCTGCACCGCCCAGGTGGTGGCGTCGTGGTCCCAGGCGCGCACCCGGTGGTTCTTTACGTAGTACCAGTGGTCGCTGCCGCCGATCGACCACTGGTCGATGTCCTGCTTCTTTTCGTCCCAGGAATCGAGCTGCAGCCAATCGGAGCCGTACTTCTTGCCCACCGAGAAGCGCGGGCCCATCCAGCCGCACACGATGTCGTGATTCATCGCCGCGAGTTCGCCGTTCTTGATCCCGGCCCGCAGCCTGTGGTAGGTCGGCGTGCGCGGGAAACTGGTCGCGAAGTTCGATTCGCGCGTCTGGATCAGCTTCACCGGGCGCCCGGTCTCCTTGGCGCAGTACGCGGCGGCGAGAATCTCGTCGTAGTCCTGCTTGCCGCCGAAGCCGCCGCCGACGAGGTACTGGTGCACGTAGACCTTGAGCTCCTCCGGCTTCCTGTTCAGGATCTTCGACAGGTACGCGGTCAGCGTCATGCGCGCGAAGGAAGTGCTCTGCGTGCCGACGTAGACGTGCCATTCGCCGTCTACCTGCTGCACGGTCGCGTTCAACGGCTCCATGGTCGCGTGACAGACCATGTCGGTGGTGTATTCCATCTCCAGGGTCTTTTCGGCTTCGCCGAGGCCCTTCTCGACGTCGCCCTCCAGCACCCAGTTGGCGCTTTCCTTCTCGTTGCGGGCGAGCTGCCTGTATTGCGCGAGCAGGTTCGCGGTGTCGACGTCGACATACAGGCCGCCGTCCCACTGCACCTTCAGCGCCTTGGCGGCCTTCATCGCGGCGGGGAATTTTTCGGCCACCGCCACCACCCAGCCGGTGCACTTGCCCATCGAGTCGTCGATCGTCACCGCCTTGACGAAGCCGGGAATCTTCCTCGCCTCGGAATCGTCGACGCTCACCACCTTCGAGCCGTAGCGGGTGCGCGGGATGACCAGCGCGCCGTACGCCATGTTCGGCAGGAACACGTCGATGCCGTACTTGGCCTGGCCGTTGGTCTTGGCCGGGATGTCGAGCGCGGGCAGCGACTTGCCGATGATCTTGTAGCTGCCGGGCCGCTTGAGCGGAATGCTCTTGAAGTCTTCCGGGTAGGAGAACTTCCTGTCGATCTGCACCTTCTGCAGGATCTCGCCGTAGGAAATCGACCGGCCGGACACTTTGTCGATCACGCGGCTGTTCTCGGCATGGCAGTCGGCGGGCTTGGCGCCGAGGACCTGGGCGCCCGCCTCGACCAGCGCGATGCGGCCGGCGGCGCCGGCGCGCGAGATGCGGTCGAACTCGGTGGTCACGCTGCCGCTGTTCACCGTATAGGCGAGACCGTAGATGGCGAAGTTCTCGACGCTCTCCAGCGGCGAGTCGAGTCGCACGTCGTCCCACTTCACCTCCAGCTCTTCCGCGATGACCTGCGCCAGCCCGGTGCCAATGTGCTGCCCCATCTCCGCCTTGACGATGTGCATCGTGGTCTTGCCGTCGGGCGTGATGGTGAACCAGATCGAAGGCGTGAACGCCTCGGTGGCGGCGGCCCGGGCTTCGCCCTCGCCGGTCAGGATGGCGCCCAGCCCGATGCTGAAGTAGGCGCCGGCGGCGGTGGCGGAGGAGCGAACCAGGAAATCCCGGCGCGACCGGCCCTTGAGAGTCAGTTCAGACATTCTTCACGCCCTCCTTCATGATTTCGGCGGCGCGCTTGACCGCGCCCACGATGCGCGAGTACGTCGCGCAGCGGCACAGGTTGCCGTTCATGCCGTCGATGATTTCCCGCTCGGTCGGGTTGGGGTTCTGCGCCAGCAGCGCGGCGGCCTGCATGATCTGCCCCGACTGGCAATAGCCGCATTGCGGGACCTGATGTTCGATCCAGGCCCGCTGCACCGCATGGGTGTTCGACGGGTGCAACCCTTCGATCGTAGTCACGAGCGCATTCTCGGATACGTCCTTCAGCTGCACCTGGCAGGAGCGCACCGGGCGGCCGTCGATGTGGACCGTGCAGGAGCCGCACAGGCCCGCGCCGCAGCCGAACTTGGTTCCGGTGAGGCGAAGATCCTCCCGGATCACCCACAGCAACGGCGTGTCCGGCGGCGAATCGGAAAAGTAGCTCTGTCCGTTGATGGTGAGCTGCGGCATAGCAATTACCTCCCTGATGGCGAAAGACCAATGCCGAAATCCGTCATCCAGTCCCGCGAGCGGATCGGCGCCGCGGACTCGCTGATTTCGTCCCCGCTGGCCTCGGCCGGCGCCGCGGCCTGGTTGGCTGACAGGCAGTTTGGACACCCGCGGGCCGGCCCGCATCCGGCGAAGGGACGATGTTGAATGCCGCGCTGGCGGGGCTCCCGCATCCCCCGGACGGGGGAGGACCGGGTCGTACTTTCCGGAGAGTTCCCGGGCGCGTACGCGGCCGACGGATCAGAACCGGACCAATCCCTTGCGGGCGGCGAGCGCGATGGCCTCGGCCCGGCTGGTTGCGTCCAGTTTGGTGAACAGGCTCTTCAGGTGGCTTTTGACGGTGCTCTCGCTGATGAACAGCGATTGCGCGATCGACCGGTTGCTCTTGCCCTCGGCGAGCAATTGCAGGATCTGGACTTCGCGCTCCGTCAGCGGTTCGCCCTGCATGCGCAGCGCCAGCTTGCCGGCGATCTTGGACGGAAGATAGACCTCTCCCGACATCACCGCGCGGATGGACTTGAACAGCTCTTCCGGTTGTATGTCCTTGAGCAGGTACGCCTTGGCGCCGGCGCGCAGTCCCGCATAGACGTCTTCGTCGTGATCGAAGGTCGTGAGGACGATCACCGCCGCCTTCGGGTCTTCGAGCCGGATCTGCCGGATCGCTTCGACCCCGCCCATGCCCGGCATGCGCAGATCCATGAGGACGATGTCCGGCCGCAGCTTGCGCCACAGTTCCACCGCTTCGCGGCCGTCTCCCGCCTCGCCGATCACGGTCATGTCGTCTTCCATGTCGATGATGGCGACGAGCCCCCGCCGCACCAGGGACTGATCGTCCGCGATCAGGACGCGGATGCGCTTGCCGTTCACCGGATCCTGGTTCGGGGTCCGCAAGGGAAGCCGGCTACCGCCGTCAACTGACATCGCCGGGAAGGGACATGGATATGGACACCCGCGTGCCGCGCTCGGGGACGCTGTCGATCGAAAGCCGGGCGCCGATCCGGTCCGCGCGCTCGCGCATGCCGAGCAGGCCGAAACCGTCGCAGCGCGCGTGCGCGTCGAATCCGACGCCGTCGTCGGCGATCGTCAGCAGCAGCGACTTGGCGTCAAAGCACACCGCGACGCTCGCCTCGCTCGCCCGCGAGTGCTTGAGGATGTTGGTGATCGATTCCTGCACGATGCGCACGAGCTCGATCCGCGTCTCGGGCGGCAGCATGCGCCGCTCGCCCGTCACCGAAAACCGTCCGCGCAGCTTGCCGGTTTCCTGCATTCGACGCACCAGCGCCTCCAGCGCGCTGCAGACGTCCGGCTGCTGCAGGGCGTCCGGGCGCAGCGCCCGCACCGAAAGCCGCGCTTCCTCCAGGCCCGCCTGCGCGAGTTGCTGCGCGTGCTCGATGTGCTCCAGCGCGAGATCGACGTTGTGCTTGCGGAGCGCCCGGCTCGACGCCTCGAGATTGACGACGACGCCGGTAAATCCCTGGGCCAGGGTGTCGTGGATGTCGCGCGCGATCCGGTTGCGCTCCTCGAAGATCGCGGCCTGACGGGCCTGCTCGCTCAACCGGGCCATCTGCATGGCGAGCGTGGCCTGGCCGGCGAGCGCCTCCGCGACGCGGATCTGGCTTTGCATCTCCTTGTCGTCCAGGCGGCTGCTGCGGATGCAGATCCAGCCCACCGTCTCCCTGCCCAGGACCATCGGCACGGTGAGCAGCGTACGCACGCCGAGCGACATGATGTAGGCGCGATTCTTCTCCGGCATGCCCGAGACCTCGTAGGCGAGCACGTAAGTCTCCGCGCGATCGGCCGGAAACGTCGACGTCGGGCCGCCGCCGATCGGCGGCGGTTCCTGTACCGCCGGATGCCGCGATTGACTGGCCGGGATGACCCGGCCGTCGAGGTATTCGAGGTGCAGCCGCGCCGTCCCTGCTTCACGATCCGGAAACCAGAGCGTGCCGCCGACCGCGCCGAGCTGATCGACCGTCGCCTTCAGGATGTGCCCGAGGAACTTGTCGAGACTGGGTTCGTTGGCCAGAATGCTCAGCGACTGGATGAGCATCTCCGATTGCCCGCGCGCCAGCTCCTCCGCCAGCCGGCGCTGCGTCACTTCCAGCTCGAGGGCTTTCTTTTCCTGCTCGAACTTCCACGCCCGCTCGGCCGCGGCGGACAGGCGGTGCTCCAGCACCGACAGCGCCCGACTCGGGTGCGCGGGTTTTTCTTCCGCCGCCTTCGGCTGGCCGGCCTCGATCTGCTGCATGGGGGTCTGCGCCTGATTCATCTGCGCCGGTGAGCATAACACCGCAGCCGGCGCGAACGGCGAGACCCCAAAGGAACAGGCCCGCCGCAGCGGGCCTGTTCCGAGCAGTCGCGCGATCGGCCTACTTCTGAGCCTGCGCCTCCAGCAGGCGCTGAGTACGCGGCAGGAACAGAATGATCAGCGCGCCCAGCAGGGCGACCGCCGACAGCGTAAAGAAGGCCGCCTCGGTCGAACCGCCGGTCGCGGTGCGGATGCGGCCGATCAGGTCGGGGCCGAAATGCCCGCCGAGGTTTCCGACCGAATTGATCCACGCGATGCCCGCCGCCGCGGCCGTACCGGACAGGAAGGCGGTCGGCAGCGACCAGAACGTCGCCACCCAGGACAGCAGGCCCACGGTCACCAGGCTGAGCGCGGTGAGCGACACCACGACGCTTCCCTTGCCGATCAGCGCGAGGATGATCATGCCCACGATCGCGAGCAGAAGCCCGCCGGCGGCGTGCCAGCGCCGCTCGCCGGAGCGGTCGGAGTGGTCGCCCCAGTACACCATCGCCGCCGCCGCCAGGCCCCACGGGATGATGCTGAGCAGGCCGACCTTGAGATAGTCGGTCTTTTCGATGCCGACTTCCTGGATGATGGTGGGCATCCAGAAGTTCACCGCATAAAAGCACACCACGCCGCAGAAGTACACCAGCGCGAGTGCCCAGACCCGCCCGTCGCGGAACGCGTCCATGAAGCTGTGACGCCGGCCGAGCGCCTGCTTTCCGGCGTCGTCCTCGGCGAGCTGGCGCGCAATGATCGTCTTTTCCGCGTCGGCCAGCCATTTCGCGGCCTTCGGCCCGTTGTCGAGCCACGCGAACACCAGCAGGCCCACGATAATGGAGGGAATCCCCTCCAGCAGGAACAGCCACTGCCAGCCGCGCCAGGCGTTGACCCCGTCCATGAACTGCATGATGCCCCCGGAAATCGGCGAACCGACGGCGTTGGAGATCGCGATCGCGGTCATGAACAGCGCCACCATCTTCGCGCGGCGCGGGCCGGGGAACCAGTACGTCAGGTAAAGGATGATGCCGGGGAAGAAGCCGGCCTCGGCCGCGCCCAGCAGGAAGCGAAGCACGTAGAAAGAGAACTCGGCGTCGGTGCAATTGAACATCCTCGCGATCACGCCCCAGTGGATCTCGTTGGTGAACATGAACGCCGAGGAGATGATGCCCCAGGTGATCATGATGCGAGCGATCCACAACCGGGCGCCGACGCGCTCCAGGATCACATTGCTCGGCACTTCAAAGATGAAGTAGCCGATGAAGAAGATGCCGGCGCCGAAGCCGTACACCGTGTCGCTGAACTTCAGGTCTCCCGCCATCTGCAGCTTGGCGAAGCCTACGTTCACCCGGTCGAGAAACGCCACGATGTAGCAGATGAACAGGAACGGCACCAGGCGCCACGCGACTTTGTCGTAGGTGGCTTTGATGAACTGCGCGGAATCGGTCGTAGCCAATTGGCTGCCCTCCTCTGATAGTAGTAGTAGTTATGACGGTGAAAGGACTGTGCGCCCGGTTCTTGGGTCCTTTTTCCGGCGGCGGCGCATTCTAGCAGACAGTTCCCGGCTGGCCGCCAGCCCCGGGGCACCCGGGTCCCGGCGGCGCAATCTTCCGTCGTGCCGCCATGCGTAGCGCATGCGGGCCGCGACGGGCAGTCAGGATGGCGGGACGGCGCGTCGCGGCTCGCCGCCCACGTCGCTGCGGTGATCGGCGAGCGCGCCGCGCACTTCGAAGCGGACGTTGTCCACTTCGCGCCCGGCGCTGTCGATGAGCGCGAGGGTGTGCGTCCCGGTCTGCGGGCGCCAGAAGGTGGCGGACGGATCGCCCTCGATCGCGACGCCGTCGAGCCGCCAGCGGTAGCTCCCCGTCTCCGGTCGCATCATGAAGCGCACCCGCTGCACCGCCGCTGGAATGTCGGGGTCGACCGCGATGATGGTGCCGTTGCCGGGATAGGCGATCGACACGCGCGTGGTTTCCGGCTGCTTGGCGGCGATGGTCCGCATTTCGGTGCCGGCGAGGAACAGCTCGCTGCGCGGCGCCTCGACTTCGTGCTCGAACTCGACCGGCGATTCGACGATGCCGGGCGGCCGCACGGGAGCGTGCGAGGCGGCGTCGCGATGCAGGAAGTTGACCAGTTCCAGCCAGATCGGCGCCGCGCCGGTCACGCCGGAGACGTCGTGCATCGGGCTGCCGTCGAAATTGCCGACCCAGACCCCCACCGTGTAGCGATCGGTGAAGCCGATGCACCAGTTGTCGCGCATGTCCTTGCTGGTGCCGGTCTTCACTGCCGCCCACTGGCGCGCGGAGAGCGCATTGTCCATGCCGAAGCTCGGGCTGCGCGCGAGCTTGTCGGCAAGGATGTCGGCCACGATGTAGGCGGCGCCCTCGTCCATGACCTTCCTCGCCCGGAAATGCGCCGGCTCCAGCGTGAGCCGCGACCAGCGGCCGCCGTTGGCGAGCGTGCGATAGGCGTCGACGAGCTGCCAGAGCGTGACTTCCGCGGAGCCCAGCGCGAGCGAGTAGCCGTAGAAGTCGCCGTCGCCGGTGATGTCCTCGAACCCCAGCGCGCGCAGCCGCTCGACGAACGGCTCCGCGCCGAGGAGCATCAGCGTGCGCACCGCGGGAACGTTGAGCGAAGAAGACAGCGCGGTGCGCACGCTCACCATTCCCTTGAAGTCGTGATCGTAGTTCTGCGGCACGTACAGCCCGGTCGGCGTGACCAGGTTCACCGGCGAGTCCTCGGTAAGCGAGGCGGCGGTGAGCAGCTTCTGCTCGATCGCCATTTCGTACAGGAAGGGCTTCAGCGTGGAGCCGGCCTGGCGCGCCGCTCTCACGCCGTCGACGTAGAACGCGCTCGCACGGTTGCCGGCGTTGCCGACGTAGGCGAGGACTTCCCCGGTCCGGTTGTCCGCCACCAGCACCGCGCCGTCAGCGACCGCCCGATCCTCGAGATCGGCGAGCTGGCGCGACAGCGTTTCGATCGCGGCCTGCTGGATCGCGCCGTCGAGCGTCGAGCGCACCCGCCGCCGCTCCTGCGAGAGCAGCGCGCGCGCCACGTGCGACGCCATCGCCAGGGTGGGCTCGATGCGCGGCGGCCCGCCCAGCGCCTGCCGCGCCTCCGCGATCAGGCGCCCGCAGCCCACGTTCAAGTGCGCACCGGCGGCGATCGCGCAGGCGCGGTGCGCCGCCGCGGCCGGCACCGCATTGGGCCCGCGCAGCAGGGCGGCGAGCAGCACGGACTCGGCAAGCGTCAGTCCGGAGGGTTGCTTGCCGAACAGGCCGCGCGCCGCGGCGCCGATGCCCTGCAGTTCGCCGCGGAACGTGGACAGGTTGAGATACGCTTCGAGGATCTGGCGCTTGCTCCACCCTTTTTCGAGCGCCTGGGCGGCGCGGATCTGATCCCATTTCTGCGCGACCGAACGCCGTCCGGTCTTCGGCATGAGCGCGCTGTCGAGCTGCGCCGCCACCTGCATCGAGATCGTCGAGGCGCCGCGTGGATGAGCGAACAGCGTATCCAGCGCGGCATCGGAAAGCGCGATCCAGTCCACGCCCCGGTGATGGTAGAAGCGCTTGTCCTCGGCGCGCACGATCGCCTCCAGCGCCGCGGGAGAGACTTCTTCGAGCGGCACCCAATCCAGCCGGCGCCCGCGCTCCTCCACCCGCATCTCCTGGATCGGCTGCCCGTTGCGGTCGAGCAGCACGCCCTCGGTAGACTGAAATCCGAAGCGCACCTGGTCGAAGGAGGGGAGGGCGGCGCTTGCGGCGGAAACCGTGAATATCGTGAATGCCGCGAATGCCGTGAAACCACCGCGCGGAAGCATGCGCGCCGCCGGGAGGATTGTCGGGCGGTCAAGGAAAGTCTTTTCGATATTCACGATATTCACGGCAGTTACGGCTCCACCGTCACCGCATCGTTCGGCAGCATGCCGAACATCTCCGGCGCATACATCGCCTCGACCCGGGTCGGCGGCAATACGAAGCGGCCGGGGTTGTTCAGCCGCAGCGTGTATTCGACGCTCCAGCTTCCCTTGGGCACGAAGCGGTAATAGGCGCGGAACGACTCCAGGCCGCGCTCTTCGAACGCCGGCCAGACGAAACCGCGGTTGCGCTCGCCCCGGCCCAGGATCGACGACTCGCCGCTCATGCCGCGGCCCAGAATCGTGGCGCCGGAAGGCACCGGATCGTCCACCACCACCCAGGTCATGTCGGACTGCGCCTCGATCTCCAGGTGCACGCGCAGCGTGTCGCCGCGAGAAACTTTGTCCGGCACCCGTGCCTCGACCGGCGTCACGGTGCGCACGATCCGGAAGCCGCTGGACAGCGGCGCGGCGAGCGGCACCGCGGCGCGCGCCTGCACGCTGACCCAGGGCTTGCCCGAGCCCTGCTGGGTCAGCGCGAGCCCGCCGCCCGCGGGCCAGGGAAGATCGAGCATCCCGCCTTTCGGGTTGCGCGCCCAGTCGAGCACGCTCTGCTCGCCCGGAACCGCGACCGTCGTGCTGCCGGACACCGGCTCTTTCTCGAAGCGCGCGGAGAACTTCTCCATCGCCAGCACCCCCCAGGCGTTGGCCACCGTCGTGCTCCAATGGCCGCGCTGCTGACGCCCGAGCGCACCGCGCGCCAGCCGTGGGACATCCTCGCGCCATCCGTCGTCGTCGACGAAGGCGAGCAGCACGCGGTTGGCGTTGGCGTCGACCGAGCTCATCAGCCACCACAGGTAGTCGCTGCGCTCGGTGGAAAAGCCCATGGTGCTGCCCTGGAAGTTCAGCCGCGCGCGAAGGATCTGCTGCGCCTGCGCGAGCCATTTGTCCCGCTCCGGGAACTGGCTGCGCCGGAGCGTCGCGGTCCAGTCGAGCACCGCCGAGGTCGGCCACAGATCGGGCTCGACGGGAATGGTGGAAAGCAGCCCCGGCTCGAGCGGGCCGGCGCGCGACAGCGCTTCCAGCGCCGCCACCTTGCGGATCGCGAGATCCGCGGTCGGCAGCGCTGAATCGCGCACCACGCGGCCTTCCACGAAGCCGCGCAGAGCGGCGCTCATGCGGCTCTTCGCATCCTCGGGCACCGCCCAGCCCGCCTCGTCCGCGAGGGACAGGACATACGCGGTCAGCGTATCGCTGCCCAGGCGCTCCAGCGCGAAGTACTTCGCCAGCCCGTCGCGATCCAGATAGGAGGGCAGGTCGTCCATGACGCGCTTCCACCGCGCCGCGTCGCGCAGCGCGACCGCCTGCGACACGCGCTGCTCGAGGCAGCTGTACGGATAGTGCTGCATCCAGTCGCGCACGCCGGTAAGCCCGTCGCCGAGCTGCGCCGCGACCGCGACGCGCACGCCGCCGCGGCCGGGAAGCGCATCCTGCGGCCGTGCGACCGGCGGCAGCGACAGCGCCGCATCGAGCTGAACCAGCGTGGCCTGCAGCGTCCGCACCGGTACCGACTCCGCCACCCGCTGCGCAAGCCGCAGGCGATCTCCCCGCACCGGACCGTTCTCGGTGAGTTCGTCGGCGGCAACCTCCCATTCCAGCCTGCTCGCATTGACCGGCGCATCCACCTGCCACACCGCGTCGCGCGCCTCGCCCGCCGCGAGCAGCAGGCGCTGCGCCTCGAGCGCCTGACCCAACAACTTCGGCGCGACTTCCACCGTCATAGCGCGCGCGGAGGCGTTGCGTACCGTGAAGCGCGCATCGAAGCGATCGCCCTCGCGCACCACCGGCGGCAGGCCGGAGAGGAGTTGCAGGTCCTGGCTGGTGCGGATGCTGGCCTGGCCGGTGCCGAACGCGCCGGTTCCGGCATCCGCGACTGCGACGATACGAAACGACGTCAGCGAATCGTTGAGCGGGATGTCGACGCTGGCGTTGCCCTTCGCGTCCAGCGGCACCCGCGCCTTCCAGTACAGCAGGGTGTCGAACAGCTCGCGCGCGGACTCCCGTCCGCCGCCGCCGCCGGCAGGCAGCGCCTTGCGCCCGAAATGGCGCTTGCCCACCACCTGCATCGACGCAGTGGCGGTGTCCACGTCGATGCCGCGCGGGCGCATCATGGTGTCGAGCAGCTTCCAGGAATCGTTCGGCAGCAGGTCGAGCAGCCCCTCGTCGACCGCGGCGATCGCGACCTCCGCGCCCGGCACCGG
This sequence comes from Burkholderiales bacterium, assembly GCA_035651315.1. Lineage (GTDB taxonomy): Bacteria > Pseudomonadota > Gammaproteobacteria > Burkholderiales > Eutrophovitaceae > DASRFY01. Next base: position 26,513 of record DASRFY010000067.1, on the reverse strand, counting down.
CTTGCCGCCGAGGCGTTGCGTCACACGCAGCGCGACCCGCGCCCGCTCCCGCACGCGGAATACGTCGCGCTCGGGCTTTACCTGCACGTTGAGCTCGTGCGCGCGCCAGCCGACGCTGATCTCCGCCACGCCCATCTTGAACGCCGGCTTGCCCAGATCGATGAGCGCCGTGGGCTTGACGTCCTCCACCCGGCCGCGCACCGCGAGCACGGAAACGAAGACGTTCGGCGCGTAGTTGGCCTTGACCGGCAGCTTGATCACCGGGCTCGCGCCGGACAGCGGTTGCACGAAGGAATCGATCACGCCTTCGCGCTCCACGGTGACGAGCGCGGTGGCCTGGCGGAAAGGCATGCGCACCTGCAGCTGCGCGCTCTGCCCCGGCTCGTAGCGCTTGCGCTCCGGAACGACGTCCATGCGATCGTCGTTGGAAGCGTCGAACCACCAGTCTTCCTTGCCGGCGATCCAGGCCGAGGCATTCGCATAGGCGACGTTGCCGCCCGCGTCCCTCGCCTGCGCGACCAGGAACACGTTGCCGGACACGCCCGGCTTGACGGCGCAGAACACGCGTCCGCGCGCGTCCGACACGCCCTCGCAGCCCACCGGCAGTTTCCTGATCTCGGCGCCGCTCTCGTAGCCATAGAAGCCGCCCACCAGCCGCTTGCGGTGCGCGTAGGGCTGGCGCAGGTACAGCTCGGCCTTCACTTTGCGGCCCTTCAGCGGCCGGCCGGCGAGATCGAGTGCGACGACCTGGAACTTGAGCTCCTCGCTCGAGGCCGCCCAGGCGTCGGGCTTCACGCCAAGCAGCAGCCTGGACGGCCACAGCGCCACCCGCGTCGCGGCGGACAGCGTCTCGCCGTTCGGATCGAGATATTCCATTTCCGCCGCCAGCTCCTGCGGCTGATCGGACAGCGGCAGTCCGCCGAGCTTCACGTGGCCGCTGCCGGTGGCGTCGAGGTCGACGGACTGCGACTTGAGCGCATGCGCTCCGATGCCTGCCGCAGGCTGCGCCTCGCCCTCTTCGTCGCCTTCAAGCTCGAACTCCTCGAGGGTCCAGCCCTGGGCCGCGTCCTTCTCGACGCCTTCCTGCACCCGTCCGTTGGCGAACGAAAACCCGTCGTAGCCGGGAAAGCCCACCGGCTTCGGCCGCACCACGGCACGTACTTTGACCGGCGCCCCGGCCGCGCCACCGCCGGCGAGATAGCGCAGGCTGAGATCCAGGTCGAGCGCCTGCGGCCGCACCTGCGCCGCCTTCGGCACGCCGATCTGCGCTTGCATCAGCGGCACGCGGAACTCCTCGACGCGAAAACTGCCGCTGATGCGCGCGCTGCCCGGACGTCCGGGCAGGGCATCGAGCGTATCCGTCATCGTGACCTGATAGGTCCCCTTCTTCGCGCCGGGCGGGATGGCCCAGGTCGATTCGGCGCTGTCGCGCCCGTCCCAGGTCACCGGCAGCTCGTAGCGCTCGTCGCTGCCCAGATGCTGGATCACGATTTTCTTCGGCAGCTGATCCACCGGCACGTAAGAGAAGCCCCTGGTCGTATGGCGCCGATAGTAGTGCTTCATGCTCACCGTCTCGCCGGCGCGCAGCAGGTTGCGGTCGAGCACGGTGGCGGCGACGATCGATCCCTGCGGGCCCGCGCTGCGCAGGTTGAAGCGCCAGCGCGAGATGCCCTCGTTCCAGTCCGAGAACACCACGCCGAGATCGTCGCCGAGCCGGGCCGAGGCGAGCAGCTGCCTGTCCCACTCCGCTAGGCAGCCGGGCAGTCTCTCCTTTTCCGGCACGAGCGCGCCGATGCGCGCCCTGCCCTGCGCGTCGGTCTCCCCGCGGTAGTACACCTTGCCGGCGCAGTCCTGCACCGCGACCTGCGCCTTGGCGACCGGCCTGCCGGTGTCGAGCGCGGTCACCCAGACCAGCGACGACTCGCGCCCCCACTTCAGGTGCACCGAGAGGTTGGTCACAAGTGCGCCCGCCTGCACGTAGTACGGCCGGTTGCGCCCACCGAGCAGCGCGGCGCCCAGCCGCGGGCTCGCCAGCTCGACCACGTAGAAGCCCGGCTTCCTGAGCGGAATGCCGACCACTTCGAAGGCGCGCGCGCCCTGCGGCTTCGGCACCGTCATGCGCCGCGCCTTGTCCTGGTCGGTGAAGATCGTCTTTTCGCCGGCCCGGTACTCGGCGACGTTGTCCTGCTTCTTGTCGTCGTAGCGCATGCGGTCCGACTCGTACTCGCGCAGCCGTCGCAGCCAGCGCACGATCGCCATCACGTCGCCGTCCGCCACCCGCGAGTACAGTCCCGGAATGTTCTCCCCCTCCTGGCCCTTGGCGGTGTCGAGCTGCTTGCGCAGCCAGTTGATCGCGAGGTCGGCCTTGTCGGACAGTTGCGCGCCGGCGTCCTCCTGCTTGCCGATCTTCACGCTTCTCGCCTCGACGAGCGCCTCGAGGTTGCGCAGCGTGACCGGCAGCATGCCGTCGCCGTTCAGCTCGATGATGCCGAAGCGCGCGGCGAATTTCGCCAGCGGCGGATATTCGTCGGTGCGCACCTGCAGCGGGAAGCGCCTGGCGTTGGCGAGCTTGCGCCCGGCGTCGTCGACCAGATCGGCGGGGACCTCGAGCGTCATCTGCGCGCGCTCCGGGAACGGGCCGGGGAAGGTCACTTCGTCGACGAAATCGCCGCCGCTCTTCGGGTCCGGCAGCGTGGCCGCGACCGCGGCGCCCATGGCGGGCTTCAACACGATCTTCGCCGCGGCCGCGCGCGGCACCGGTGCGGTGAAAGAAAGCCGCATCGGCAGGATCGGCAGGCATTGCGCTTCCGCGTTCACGCGCTCGCAGGTAAAGCGGGCCTCGAAACGGCTGCGCACCCGCCAGGCGATCGCCTGGTCCTGGGAGGTCGGCACACCCGACTCGGACTCGATTCCCTTGCCCCACACCAGGCGCAGCGGGGCGTCGTTGGGCAGCCGCCGCTGGCAGCGCAGCACCGCGATCGGCAGCTTGTCCGGATCGGCGGACTGCAGCGGCTTCGCGCCGGCAGCCGGCCCGCGATCGGATAGCAGCATCGAGCGGCCGTCCTTGAACCAGAGGCGCAGCCACCGCCCGACGAAATCCTTGCGCGCCTCGAGCACCGCCTTGCGTTCCTCACCTGCGAGCACCTGGACCGGTATGCGCTCCGGCACGCCCTGCACGTCGCAGTATGCGTTGGCGGCGATGCTCTGCGGGCTCGCCTGCGCGTCCAGGCCGAGGATGAACGCCTGCTCCTCGTCGACCGTTGCACCCTCGTGCGGCAGGGTCTCGACCACGGCCGGCCCGCCGGTGGTAAAGCCGAACGGTCCGGCCGCGTCGACCGGTTCGCCGGCGAGCGTTTTCAGGCCGGGGACGAGCGTGAACGTGCAGCGCACACCCGCCGGCAGATCCCGTTCGAAATCATAGGCCCAGTTGCGGGTGTCGACCCAGCGCCCGCTGCCCGGGACGTTGCAGTCGACCGCGAACGGTTCCGGCAGGCGCGGATCGCCGAGCGCGACCATCGGCGCCGAAAAGCGCGCCCGCGCCTGGCGCACCCCCTTCGCCTCGCCTTGCGGCGAAAACAGCTCCAGGGACGCGCCGTGGCCGAGCGCGCTCCATCCGAGCGCGCACGCGCCCAACAGACATGCCAGACACCGCTTCAAGCTCTCCTCCGCAACGGACTTTTATGGATTAGGGCTTTCTCTGAACTCCGGTCAGGAAAATTCCGATTCCGGCCCGCCGCCGCAAAGAATAACGTGACACGCATCGCACAGCCGAACAGGAACTCGCGGGTTCGTATCATGGCACAGGGGCGCGAAACACAGACGACGCGGGTGCGCTTCCGCCGCCACGCACAAAGCGTGGCCCCGGACGGCGAAGCCGCGACCGCGCGCGTGTCACCGGCGCCCGACGGCGCGGACATGCAACGAGATACGATCGATAGCGAAACCGGCTTTGGCGCCGACCCAGGCGGCTTCGACACCATCGAGGCGGCAGCGGACGAAAGGGATCGCCGCGGCGGGGCTCGCTCGCGAAAGACGCGCCGGCGGCGGGCGCGTCGGCCGCAGAATGGGTGAAGTTTCGCGCTTGTGACCGGCTCGTTTGGGGGTCCCAAGCAATAGGCCGCCTTCGGGCGGCCTCTTTTTTCCCGCTTACGTCCCGGCCTTCGAACAGGCGAATCGCAGCGTCGCCTCGGCGTGGGTCTGCGGATGCACGTCCTCCCACATGCGCTGCTTCATGAAACCCGAGGACCAGACTACTTCGCCCTTCTCGTCCAGCATGTCGATCCTGATCACGCGGTTGATGCGCCGCCGGCAGTCCAGCTCGACGATACCGAGGGTCTGCCTGAACACCGTCGGGCGCCCGCCGAGGCTCTCGGTCAGCGTATTGTTGTAGACGCCGCGCTTGACCACCCGGACGTTCTCGCCATCCACCGAGATCGAATCGGCATCGACGTAGAACCGCGCTTCGAGATCGGCGCCGACCTCGACCCAGTTTTCCGCCGCCGCGAGGAGCGGGGTCGCCGCGACGGTGACTGCGGCTAGGGCCAGCAGGCACAGCCACAGCCCGCCTCCTGCGCGTTCAGCCACCGTTTCGTCCACACCGCGAGCAGACATGTTCCGGCATCGAATCTTCCCGCTCGCAATGTAACATCCTGCCCGCCGCATTCCCAGCCGGCCCGGCTATGGCGTGCGTGCTCGGAACGGATGTGCCGGCGGGCTGCGATGCACTGCGGATGCGCGACGCAAATGAGCGCAGCATTCCTAGGAAGAGAGGACCAACCTGCCGACGTAGCGGACGACTTCGGCGCCCAGCGCCTCGATCGAGGCCTGCTGTTTCGCGTCCTTGAGCCGGCCGGTCTCGTCGAACGCGTCGTTCGCGTGCGGAATGCCGACCTGGATCGGCACCACCGCCATTCCGAGGTAGAGCAGCAGCTGCCGCACCAGCGTCTGCCCGCGCAGGCCGGCAAGCCTGCCCGGCGAGGCCGACATCACGCCCGCCACCTTGCCCTTGAACGCGGCAAGCGGCGCCTCGCCCGCTTCCTGGCGCGACGCCCAGTCGATCGCGTTCTTCAGCGCCGCCGGATACTGGCTGTTGTATTCGGGGGTGCTGATCAGCACGCCGTGGTGTTCGAGCAGCAGGCGCTTGAAGGTTTTCGCGTTCGGCGGCAGCCCGTGGCTGCGCTCGATGTCGCCGTCGTACAGCGGCATCGGCAGGTCGCGCAGGTCGATCGCGGTGACTTCCGCTCCGGCGGCGCTTGCCGCCGCCGCCGCCACGGCCACCAGTTTCTTGTTGAACGAACCGCTACGCAGGCTGCCGGCAAAGGCGAGTATTTTCGGACTGTTCATGCGCCTCGCACTGTGATCGACGGCGGATCGTACACCGCGCACGCGGGCCGGCCGCGCATCTTACGGAGAATCGGACGGCGCGCGTGGCGCTGCAGTCCGTTGCAGGAAGTCAGGCGCCGCGGCGGCCGCGCGTATAGTGCGCGAATTCCTGGGCCTGCATGGGCTGCCCGAACATGTAGCCCTGCGCGTACTGGCAGCCGTAGGCGTTGAGGAAGGCGAGCTGGGCCTCGGTCTCCACGCCTTCCGCGATCACCTTGATGCCGAGGCTGCGCGCCAGGGTGATGATCGCCCGCACGATCGCGGCGTCGTTGGGGTCGGAGGAGATGTCGCGCACGAAGGACTGGTCGATCTTGAGCACGTCGAGCGGCAGCCGCTTGAGATAGGAAAGGCTCGAATAACCGGTGCCGAAGTCGTCGATCGCGATCTGCACGCCGAATTTCTTCAGCCGTTCCAGGGCGACGATCGATGCCTCGGCGTCGTGCATGACCGCGCTTTCGGTGAGCTCGATCTCGAGCAGCCTCGCGGGCACATCGGCCTCGGTGAGCGCTTTCAGAACCAGCTCGGCGAGGTCGTATTGCAGGAACTGCTTGGCCGATACGTTCACCGCGACCGCCACCGACAGGCCTTCGTCGGCCCATTGGCGGATCTGCCGGCATACCCCGCGCAGCACCCATTCCCCGATCTGCCCGACCATGCCAGAATCCTCCGCCACCGGGATGAACCGGTACGGCCCGACCATGCCGAGCTTCGGATGCGCCCAGCGCAGCAGCGCCTCGGCGCCCATCACTTCCCTCGTGGTGAGGTCGATCTTGGGCTGGTAGTAAAGCTGGAATTCCTCGCGCTGAAGCGCCGCGCGCAGCCCGCCCTCCATCAGCAGCCGCTCCTGGACTTCGTCGTTGAGCGCCTGGGTATAGAACTGGTAGTTGTTGCGTCCCAGGTTCTTTGCGCGGTACATCGCGGCGTCGGCATGCTTGATCAGCTCGTCCACCGTCTTCGCGTCGTCGGGGTAGAGGCTCAGCCCGATCGAGGCCGACAGCGAGAACTCCTGCCCTTCGCTGGCGAACGGCCTGCCCAATTCGGCAAGCAGCGCGTCGGCCTTCGCCGACAGCGCCTGGATGCTGGGCATGTTGGAGATCACCATCGTGAACTCGTCGCCGCCGACCCGCGCCACCGTGTCGGCCTCGCGGGCGCAGCGCTTGATGCGATCCGCGGCCTGCTTGAGCAGCGCATCGCCCACGTAATGACCCAGCGTTTCGTTGACCACCTTGAAGCGGTCGAGATCGACGTGCATCACCGCCACCCGCGTGCGGTTGCGATAGGCCTGCGCCACCGCCTGGCTCAGGCGGTCCTGGACCAGGAAGCGGTTGGGAAGCCCGGTGAGGACATCGTAGTTGGCGAGGTACTGGGCACGCTCCTCGGCCCGCTTGCGCTCGGTGACATCGCGCGAAGTGAGCACGATGCCGCGAATGCCCGGGTGCTCGAGTAGATTGTTGCCGAGCGCCTCCAGCCAGATCCAGGATCCGTCGGCGTGGCGGAAACGCAGCTCCATGGGCGCCGGATTCTCGCCGCGCACCAGCGCCTCGAAGGATTCGCGCGCCCGCGACAGGTCCTTCGGATGGATGGTGTCGAAGGGCGTCTTGCCCACCAGCGCACCGGGCGCGTAGCCGAGGATGCGCGACGCGGCGGGCGACTCGTACAACGTGATGCCGGACACGTCGTGGATCGTGATGATGTCGAACGAGTTCTGAACCAGCGCGCGAAACCGGGCCTCGCTCGTCGCAAGGTCGTCGTCGCGCGGGAGGTCGCGCGGCGCGCGCTCAAACAAGTGTGCTTTCAAAATCGATCCGCCGAAAAAAAGTGATCACGGCAAAGAGCCGGTGGGCCGGCAGCCCCCGTCGTCGATTCGAATTAAGAAGTATTGTCCGTTGTTTTTGGGGGTATTCTACGCCGCGGCCGCGGCGAACGGCAATCGGCGCGGCGCACGGCGCAGCCGGGGCGTCTGTCGAGGGTCGGTACGGCCCGCCGTGGCGGCGCTTTGCTACCTTCCCAGCGGCGGAAGACCCGTTCGGCGCTCGCCTGCGCCGGGGGGCGCGGCAGACAGGCGGCGGGCGGCGGTCCTCCGCTAGAATGCCTGCGTCCCCATGCCGGCAGGGCCACCGGAGAGCCGCCCGCGATGAAAACAACAATCCATGCAATTGCTTTCCTGCTCGCCGCCGGGAGGCTCGAGGCCGCTGATTTCGACTGTATCATCGAGGCGCGGCAGAACGTCGAGATCCGCAGCCCGGTCGAGGCGGTGATCGAGTCGGTGCCCGTGCAGCGTGGCGATTTCGTCAAGAAGGGACAGATCATCGTCACCATGGAATCCGGCCCGGAGCGCGCCGCGCTCGATCTGGCGAAGTCGCGCGCGACCATGCAAGGAGAAATCAAGGCTGCGGAAGCGCGCGTGGATCTGACGCGCAAGAAGCTGATGCGCGCCGAGGAGCTCTACAAGCAGAACTTCGTCTCGTCCACCGCGCGTGACGAGGCCGAGGCCGACTATCGCCTCGCCACGGAACAACTGCGCCAGGCGCGCGAGAACCAGCGCCTCGCCGAGCTCGACGTCAAGCGCGCCGAAGAGGTGGTCCAGCTTCGCACCATCCGCAGTCCGTTCAATGGGGTCGTGGTGGACGTACTCCTGAAGCCGGGCGAGTTCGCGACCACCAATGTCAAGGAGCCGATCATGAAGCTCGCCGAGATCGACCCGCTCTATGTCGAAGTGGTCCTTCCGGTCTCGATGTACGGCAGGATCAAGGAGGGCGGACGCGCGACGGTGATGCCGGAACCCCCGCTCCGCGGGCGATACGGCGCAAAGGTCAAGGTCGTCGATCGCGTCATCGACGCCGCGAGCGGCACGTTTGGCGTGCGCCTGGAGCTGCCCAACCGCAGCGGCAGCATCCCGGCGGGGGCGCGTTGCCGCGTGCAATTCCAGTGATCGAGAGCACTATGCGCTTCCTTGTTGCGTGCGCGGTCGCTTTGCTGCTCTCCACAGCTGACAGTGCGCGTGCGGCCGAAGCGACGCTCAGCGTCGAGGTACCGGCGGCACGGTGGAAGGCCGTGCGGCTGAAGAACCTGCCCAAGGGAACGTCGGTCGCGCTGCAGATCGTGGCATCGGGAGCGATCCGGGTCATCGTCGTGGACAGCACCGAACTCAAGCGCTTTCCGAACACCCGCCCACTGTTCGAGGCTACAGTCGACTCGCGGCTGGGCTTCAGCGTTGTGATTCCGCGCAGCGACGACTATTACGTGGTGTTCGACAACCGGGCGGCGACCGACGCACGCCAGGTGCGGATGAGGGTGCGGGCCGAAGCGCCTCGGCGCACGCCGCCCAAGCCCGCGCCGAGTCCGCAGGACAGCCTGGAGAAGACCTGACCGCGACCTCGCTGCGGGCTACTCTCCGCGCCCGGCGAAGGCGAGCATGTCGCCGAGCTGCTCGTCCAGATCGAGCAGATCGCGCCGCGCCCGGGAGTAGATCCGCTCTGCTCGGCGCTGCGCGAGATGGAACAGCAGGCGGCCGGCGCGCGTCGGAAGCCGCCCGCGGCCCGACAGCCAAGCGCAGGTCCACGGCAGATACGTCGCCACCAGGTCGTCTTCCATCGCCAGGATCCCCTGGCAGCTTCCGTGGTCGCCTTGGCGCGCGCCGCGGCCGTACAACTGGCGGTCGATGCGGGCGGAGTCGTTCAATTCCGCGGAAATGACGTGCAGCCCGCCGCGCTCGGCCACGCCGGCCATGAGCTTGATGTCGGTTCCGCGGCCGGCCATGTTGGTGGCGACCGTGATGCGCCCGGGCTCGCCGGCGCGCGCGATGATCTCGGCCTCGAGCTTGTCCTGTCGCGCGTTGAGTAGTTGATAAGGCAGACCGGCCCCATCGAACAGCGACGCGAGATGCTCCGAGGCGGCCACCGAACGGGTGCCGATCAGCACCGGGCGCCCGGCTCGGTGAAGTCGTTCCGTTTCCGCCACGACGGCTTTCCATTTCGCCTCCGCGCTGCCGAACACGAGGTCGGGAAAGCGCATCCTGCGCACCGGGCGATGGGTCGGCACTTTCGCTACGCGCAGGCGATACACGGCCCAAAGTTCGTCCGCTACCTCCGCAGCGGTGCCCGTCATCCCGGACAGGTGCACGTAGCGGCGGAAGAATCGCTGGTAGCTGATGCGCGCCAGGGTTTCGCGGCGTCCCGTGACTTCGCATCCTTCCTTGATCTCGATCAGCTGGTGCAGCCCCTGCTCCCAGGAACGGTCGGGCATGAGCCGGCCGGTGAACTCGTCGATGATCACCACCTTTCCGTCGCGCAGCAGGTAATGCTTGTCGCGCTGGAACAGATACAAGGCAGTCAAGGCCTTGCGCACTAGCTGCTCGCGCCGCCGCGGGCCGCTCCACACGCCGCCCAGGCTGCGCCCCCGCTCTTCCAGTCGCCGCAGAGCCGCATCCGTCAGCTCGATCTGCGACTCTTTGACCGCGAACTCCTCCCCAGGCAGCTCCGCGGCCAGCTCCAGCGCTTGGCGGTACATCTGCTCTTCCTGGGTCTGGCTCGCCTGCGCCGACAGAATAAGCGGCGTGCGCGCCTCGTCGATCAGCACGCTGTCGGCCTCGTCAACGATCGCAAATTGCAGTCCGCGCAGCAGCAGCTTGCGGTTGAGCTCGCCTCCGCCCAGCACGTCGACCTTGCTCGCCACCGGGCGCAGCCTGCCGCCGAGCAGCAAGCGGTCGCGAAGGTAATCGAATGCGATCTCCTTGTTGCTGCAATAGGTGACGTCCTGCGCATACGCATTGCGCCGCTGTGCGGGCTCCACATCGTGCACGACGCATCCCACCGTCAATCCCAGCGCGGAATAGACCGGCAGCATCCACTCTGCGTCGCGGCTCGCCAGATAATCATTGACGGTGATCACGTGCACGGCACGGCCGCCGAGGGCCGCGGTAGCGGCAGCAAGCGTCGCGGTGAGGGTCTTCCCTTCCCCGGTCGCCATCTCTGCGACCATGCCGTTCAGCAGCGCCCAACCTCCGATCAGCTGCACGTCGAAATGGCGCAACCCGAGCGTCTTGGTCGCGGCGGCGCGCACCAGAGCGAAGACCTCGCCGGCCAGCGGCAGGGTGAAACCTTCGCGGCGCAGTCGCGGCCGCAGCGCGTTTGCGCGGGCGGTAATTTCCGGTAGCGTCAGTTCATCGACTTCTTCGCGGGCGCGAACCGCATCGACGATGCGCGACAGGCGCCTGCGGCTCGCCAGGCGCCGTCCCGCGATGTAGCGGGACGCGGAAATGAGGCGGTCGAGCGCGTTTTCCCGTGCCTCCTCGCGTTCCGGATAGGGTCCGGCAACGAACGTATGGGAGACGGCAGACATCAGACCGTGAAGCGCTTCATAAACAACTGCCGGATCGAACGGTGCAACCGCCACGCGATCGGCTCGGAGCCGTGCTCGAAGCGAACGTACACCCGCTCCCCAATCGGGCCGACGGGCATCTCGGGCAGTGCCAGCTCGAACTCGAACCATTTCTGCAGTGCTTTGGGCTCGTTCCTTTCGCGCGGGTCGATCGCCACCTTGCCGCCGACGGCGCTCGACAGCGCCATATTGGGCAGCCGATTGCTGCCAGCCGGTACCTCGCGCCGGATGACCGCCTCGTAGCTGTCGTACAGGCGGCCCGCAACTTTGACCCGCACCCGCTGCGTGCGCGAGCGGACAAGATCGATGTCGTCCTGCGACACCAGCACTCTCGCCGTCGCGGCCGCCGCCGGCACAACATAGCCAAGCTGTTCGCCCTTGTGCACATAGCGCTCGGGTAGGTCCTGCGCCACGGCGAGCTGGAATACGCCGTCGGCCGGGCTCACGATGGTCAGTTCCGCCTCGCGCTGCTTTGCATGCGCCAGTTCCGCCCGCGCCGATGTAAGTTCCTCCTGCACCAGTTCCCATTGCACGCGATCGATCACCCGCGCCGCCCGCAAGCGCGACTCGAGAAGTCGCACCTGCGCCTCGAGGTAGCGAATGCGTGTAGGCAGTTCCGGATCTTGCGCCTCGATGAGAATGCGGCCGCGACGCACGAACGATCCCGGGATCGCAACCACCCGCGTGACGAAGCCGTCTGTTCCCGCGTGCACCTGTGCGTCTTCCGGTGCCCAGATCACTCCTTCTGCGGTGCTCCACAGCGGCACTGGCAACAGAAACAGCAATGCCGCCAGCGCGCCCAACGCCGCGCCACTCGCCATCAGCGCGCGATTCCGGTGCCGGCGCAGGCGCGAATGAAAAAGCAGGTAGTGCAGGCCGCGACCGAGCGGCATGATCACCGCGCCGAACACTGTCCACAGAGCGAGGCCGACGCCGACGAAGAAATACTTTCCGGCGATGAACAGCGCAATGGCAAGGAAGACGAAGTTGCGATAGAAGAAAGAGGCGATCGCGAAGAACACGAACCAGCGGCGCTCCGAGCGGGTCGCCTCGACTTCGCGCAGGCGCACGCCGAACAACCGGGTTTCGACTACGTGCCCGAGATACTGCTGCGACCGCTGGCGCAGATTGGGAATCTGGATCAGATCGCAGAGTATGTAGTAGCCATCGTAGCGCAGCAGCGGATTGCCGTTGAACACCACGGTCGACACGCCGGCGATCAGCATCACGTTGTAGAGCACCGCGCGCGTCACGCCGGGCTGCGTCTCGGTCCAGAGGTACAGCGCTATCGAGGCGAGGAACAGCTCCACCATCATGCCAGCGGCGCCGACCACGACACGGCGATGCGTTTCGCGGAATGCCGACGCCGAAGTGGCATCGACGTAGGGAATGGGCATCAGCACCAGCAGCATGATCCCCATCTCGTGCACCTCGCCACCCCACGCCTTTGTAGCGCAGGCGTGCCCGAACTCGTGACACAGCTTGACCACCGGAAACGTCAGAAACAAGAGCAGGACGTTTTGCGGCGCGAGCACCCGGTCGGTCAGGTCGTTGGTCAGCTCCGACCAGTGGACCGCGGCGCTGGAGATCGCCGCGCCAATCACCACGCACCACACGAGCGCAGCGCCCCAGCCGAACAGCGGCCGGTACCATGGCAGCCAGCGATCCAGCATGCGGTCCGGATCGAACAGCGGGATCTTCACCGCCATCGGTGAGAGAAGCATCTGCATCCAGGTCTTCTTCCTGGTGCGACGCGCGCGCCGCAGCAGTTCTGCGACGTCGGGCGTCACCGCGGATTGCAGCACGTCCGCCATGTGCAGCTGCCCGAGGAGGCGGATCGTTTCGTCCTGGCTCGGCGCCTCGTCCCCGAAGCGCTCCATCGCGCTGTCCCAGATCTCCTGCACGGTGCGATAGCCGTCCATGAGCCCGATGACGTAGTGCGAAACCGGGTCGAACCGATACACGCGGCGCGACACGCGGTCTTCCAGCACGTACCAACGCTCGCCGCGATAGGTATGCCGATGGATGCGCACGTGGCTGCGCAGCCGCGGCCGAAGCCCAGCCACGCGATACCAGGACGTGCTATGTAGTTCGTCGGACATTCAATTTCCGTGAATATCGTTAACGCCGTGAATACCGTGATTTCCGGAAATAGCCCATATGGCTCTTACCAATCGCGACATTCACGAGTTACGACATTCACGGCCTTCATGGCAGCCACGACCAGACCCAGAGCCTTGCCCAGTCGATCAGAGTGTGCGTCCAGATCCACAGCAGGTTGCGCCGGTCGACGTAGATCTTTCCCACGCCTTCCATGCCGGGGCGCAACTGCCCGAGCCCTTCGTCCAGGCGCGCTTCGACGCGGAAGACGTTGCGCCCCTCCTCTGCGACGTTGACCGCAGTAATCTTCGTCACCGTGCAGGCAAAGCGGTCCTCCGGCATCGAGGTCACGGTCAGCTCGCCTTTCTGGCCCGTCTGCACGTCCGCGAGATCGCGCTCGTCCACCTGCAGGATGACACGAAAGGCCTTCAGCGGCGCGACCTCGAACAGCGTCTGTCCGCGCTCCACCGGCGAGCCCAGTTTCTGGGACAGGTCGCCACTCACGATGACGCCTTCGAAGGGCGCTATCAGCTCGACACGGGAAAGCTGTTCGTCCGTTTGCTGGAGCTGCGCATTGACCTGATCGAGCTGCGCGGTTACCGTCTCGGCCTGGGCGCGGTCGTGCTTCGCCATGGCTTCGCGCTGCTGGTCGGCGTACTGGCCGCGCTGGCCGAGCAGCTTGATGCGCTCCAGCCTGAGGTCGCGATCGTCCAGGCGCGCGATCAGCTGGCCTGCTTTCACCGTGTCGCCGGCCCGCAGCAGCGCTTCCTTTACGTAGCCGTTGAACGGAGCGCTGATTGTGCGCTGGATCTCGCCTTCGACCGTCGCCTTCGCCGAAATCCGGTAATCGCCGGTGGCGAACGCAAAGAAAGCCGCCACGGAAAACGCCGCCACGACGACGAGCTTCAGGACTGGATGTCCCGGCCCGACCAGCTTGCGCCAGGCGCTCGCGGCGCTCTCGCCGGCGTGCGCCAGCAGGTTGCGCTCGTTCGCCCTCTTGAGATCGATGATCGGGCCCGCCACCGAGGCCACCGCCTCGCAGATCTCGAGCGAGGCGGGATCGAAGCGATAGCCCGACGGGCGTTCCAGCGTCAAGGCGCCGACGACCTGCCTGCCGCTTTCCAGCGGAAACGTCGCAGCGCTGCCCGTCTGCGACTCGCGGACCAGGAACGCATGCGCCTGCGCAACGACCGGCAGCTTGTCGCGCTGCGGCGGGTACACCACGGTCTGCTGCTGGTCAGCCGCCTCTTCCATCGCTCCCTGCACGGCGCGCAAGACATTCGTGCGCTTGTCGAAACTCGCCGAGTGGGAAACCGCACACAGCCGAATGCGCCCTCGCTTGAGGATGCCGACCGACACCCGATCGAAGCCGAGCTTGGCGGCCAGTTCGGTAGCAAACGCCGCAGTTCCTTCCTTCAACCCCGGGTGTTCGACCAGGGAGGACACCAGATCCAGGGCCAGCTTCAGCTTGAGCTTCGCGCTCTCTTGCGGGTCGGCGTTGCGCCGGAGCAGGACCTCCAGCCATCCAGAACCCCATTGCAGGTCTCGCATGGCGGATTGCAATTGCGGCTCCGGCCGCCAGTCGAGATCGATCCCGATGACGCCGCGCAGTTCTCCATCGAGGCGCACCGGATAGGCGAGCTGGTAGCGGGATCGCGTCTCGCCGGAATCCGCAGGTTGCTCCGCGGACTTGACGATTCCGCGCGCCTCCTTCAAGGCGCGCTCGGTGACCTCGGCGAGATGCGTGCGATCCCGCGTCGCCTCCGGGTAGAAGGCGACGGGCGAAAAGACCGTTTCCCCGGGTCTCTGCAGAATCACGACCCCATCTGACACGCCGCCGATGATGTGGCACTGGATCGCAAGCCAGCTGCCGCAGAATTCCTCCGCCGTCTGGGCGCGCGAGAAGTGCTTCCAAGCCTGCTCGGAGGAGCGCTTGAGCCCCACCTCGGATACGTGTGAGGCGTTCCTGGTATCGTGGATCTCGGGATTGACCGCGCTCATGATGCGCCGCCGCCTGCAGCCGACTTTCCGATTACGGCGTCATTTTCTCGCCTCGGCGAGCCCGAGGTCGACGTCGAGTGCGCCGAAGCGGTTTTCGTATTCCCGCATCACGTTCCCGAGGAGCATCGTCAGACGCTTGGCGGCATGGGGGCTGATGATGATGCGCTCGACGAGCTGGATGAGGACCTCCTTCTGGCCGCGGTTCCAGGCCTGGTTGATGCCGAACAGCATCACCACCTCCTCGCGCGAGCTCGCCACGTGGCAGACATTCGCATACGAGCTTCTCATCTGCGAATCGTCCCATTTGAGCCTGGTGCCCTCCGGCCCGCGCATCTCACCGGTCTGCGCCGGCGCATCACCTCGACCTGTGGTTGCCACCATCGTTAGTCTCCCGAATTCTGGTAATTGCGTGATACAGCCGGACCGACCCGTTGCACCCGAGGAAATTAGACTATGCCGGACGGCGGATTACCAAGCCCTGAAACGAAACCAGGGACAGGTGGCGTACCGGGCTGAGCCCTCGGACGCACATCGGCCAAGGCATTATCAGAATCGTTCGCTGGCCACGGTCGTGCTCGAACGGCCCATCATTACCTACGGTCCCGAGACAGTCTCGCGGCCGCGCTGCCGGTCCTCCGGGCGCTCGGTGCTACTGCTGGGGCAGCGTGGCTTCGATGTTGAGGGTGCCGAATCGTTTTTCGTACTCCTTCACCACACCCTCAAGAAGCATCGCCAGTCGCTTGGCGGCGTAGGGGCTGATGATGATCCGATCGGTGAGTTGAATCGTCACTTCCTTCTGGCCGCGATTCCACGCCTGGTTGATGCCAAAGAGCATCACCACCTCCTCGCGCGTGCTCGTTACGTTGCACACGTTGGCGTACGAGCTCCGCATCTGCGAGTCGTCCCATTTGATCTTGGTACCCTCCATGTCCCTTGCCTGTGCAGTTTCAGCAGCTTTTCCGACGGCCATTTTCCTCTCCTGACGAAGTTGAGTGTCAACGTATGCTTGCACGAAGATTAAAGCACGACTTGCGCAAACACGCACAGGCCTTTGAATTGCGCCAAGTCGGCAAAATCACGGGAATACCGCCATGCATCCGGACCGCCGCGCGACGGTCCTGACCGTTCGGGGCTCGATTCGTCGTGACCGCAGCCTTCGATTTGCGACACGCCGTCTTGGGTGCCTTGCTCGGGATAGCAAGCGCATCGCGCCGCAACCCGGCCACGCGCCGATGATGATTTCAGCCTGGCGGTGATCAGCGTTGCTCAGGGCATTGCGTCAAATTTCATCCCTCCGGTTTGCGACGTACCCGCTCGGCTCGTACTCGCGTCCCGCACGTCAGTAAATCTCGACCCGAGCAGCGCAGCGCCCAGGCGATCGGGGCCCCCCGCCTGCGGCTTGCCTTTCGTGTCGTCATCCTTGCGGTCGAGCTGGACTGCGAAGTCTGCGAAGTTCGTGGTGGCCCCTCTGCCCGAGTTGCCGGATTCGTACAGCGGGAGACGCACATCCCAGCGCGCATCCGTGCGCGATTGCCAGTCGACGAGCAGCACCGGCCCGCCGCTGCCATGATCGCCGCGGGAATCGGCCTGGGCCTCCGGATTTTGCGATGTGGCCGGGCGCGACTGCATGCTTGCGAGTTGTGCGGTCTGCGCCGCGAGCCCGAACAGGGCCGTATTCCCTTCCGGCACTCCGCGTGCCGGATCGCTGCCGGACTGACCGAGCACGTAACGAATGCCGGGATCCAGATCCTCGTGCATTACTGCGTATCTGCCGGCGTCGCCGTGCGTGAATCCCAGCACGTGGCCGATTTCATGCTCGACAACCGTGACCAGATCCATGTGCCCATACGCTGGGCTGCCGGGCGTTGCCGCGAGGACATTACCATCGATACGAACGCGGAACTCCTCGCTGCTGGCCGGCGATGCGTCCACGTACCAGCCGGCTCCCGAGGCATTGGTGTCGATCAGGATCTGATTCCCGACGGTGGCCCCGAGCTCGCCTTGCGGCAAATTGCCTACCGAGATCTGCACACCGCTCAATGCCCCGAGATGGCTGTCGCCGTTCCCGAGCGCCTGAGCCCACAGCTGCTTGGCCTCGGCAACGACGGGCGCCAGTTGCGAGTCGGTGAGCGTGCTTCCCGCCTCTATCGCCGGCGCTAGCACCTGGGACCCCGACGCGGTCTGGTAAATCGGCAGTGTGCCCGCAGTGCCCGGATTGTTCTTTATGTCAACCTTCCCACCGCCGATGTTTCCGGCCTGCGGATCGCGCGGGCCGCCAGTCTGCGCCTGCCAGGCCGCATCCTGCTGGAGCACCAAGCCGAGTTCCCCGAACGGCTCGCCGTTCCGAGCCGGGTCGCTGCCGTACTGCGCGGCCAGCGTCTGATCCGCGCCGTCGCTCTTGGACAGGTCGTAGAGATACTGAGCCTCGCCCGGCCGTAGGAGTCTACTGACGGAGACCGCGCCGAACTGGGCGTAGGGCGTCAGCATCGTGTTGAACTCGCCGACCCAGTCCATCAACCGATCGCCGTTGGTGTTGGCGATCAGCACGTCGCGGCCTGCGCCGCCGAAGGCGAGGTCCTCGCGCGACGGGTTGGTGTCGTTGCTCGTGGTGTCGAAGCCGTTGTTCAGCCCGCCGTTGGTATTTTGGTTGTCGTCGGCGTTCAGAAGGTCGTTGCCCCAGCCGCCGTACATGACATCGCGCCCGGTCCCACCTACCGCCCAGTCGTTGCCGAGGTCGCCGAAGATGTGGTCGTCGCCGTCCGTCGGCAGCGCCGCGTAGCTGGTTCCCGCCGCCCAGTGCGTATCGGCCGGCCCCTCGGTCGCGTCGAAGTTCAGGATCCAGTCGTGGTAGACGCCCGGATTGTTCTCCGACAGCGCCTCGGTCGAAACGTTGATCGCGCCCTTGTACAGCGCACCAGTCCCCGGCACGAGCAGAATCTTGCGCAGCGGGTCGTTCGCGTCGTATAGGGCAAACTTCGTCGTCGTCGGGTTATAGCCCAGCACGTTGCCCGGGTTGAACGGGTGGAAGAAATCGCTCCGTTGGTCCGCCAGGACCAGGTTGCCGTACTGGTCGTAGTTGTTCGTGTACGACTCGACCGGAGCCTCGGCCCCCGAGATCGCGTCGTCGCCGGCCCCGCCATGGATCGAGTCGTTCCCCAGTCCGCCGTAGATGATGTCGTTTGCGTAGAGCGGCTGGAATAGCGGATCCGGTTGCCTCGGCTGGTTCGGCTGTAGATTCTGCGGCGTGAGATCCGCCGTGTACTTGAGCGCCCCGGCGACGTTGAGGATCGCGTTGTTGACCCCGTTCGGCGTACTGGTCAGCCTGTTGATTTCGGTGGTCGAGATCGGCGCAATCCCGTAGAGCGGCTCACCGAAGGTCGTGCTGTTGCGGCTGACCAGGATCCGCCCGTCGTCGCCGAGGATGCCATCGTCGCCGGTCCCGCCTGAGATCCAGTCCGCGCCGTAGCCTCCGACGATCACATCGTTCTGGCCGTCGCCGAACAGCACGTCGCTGCCGACCATGCCGTAGATGAAGTCGTCGCCCGACTCGCCGTGGATCTCGTCGGCAGCGCCGATGTCGCCCGCCGCACCGGCTGCATTAAAGTCGGGGCCGCCCGGGGTGTAGTCGAGCAGTCGAGTGGCGCGCGCGATGATCTTCGTCGTGCCGTAGTTGTCGTAGTTGAACGCCAGGAAGCCGTTCGAGATGGCGACGCCCCCGCCACTGCCGAGCGCATGGTTCACTCCGACCAGGCGGAAGATGTCGCCGTTGTCACCGAGGATGACGTCTGCGTCTCGGGCATGCGCATTCGCCTGGTCCGTGCCGTCGGTTGGCGCGCCTTGATTGTTACGGCTGACCTCGGTTCCAGCCCCGCCGAAGATCATGTCGGAGCCATCGGGGCGCATCGCGGCCGTGGTCAACGTGAACAGGTTGGAGCTGCCGCCGACGATGTCGTCCTGCCCGAGGTCGCCGAAGATCGTGTCGTTGCCGCCGCCGCCCTCGATGTAGTCGTCGCCATCGGTCGAAGCCTCGAATGAGGAATTGATTTGCAGCGAATTGTTGCCGTCGCGATAGGCGAAAACGCGGTTCCCGCCGGTCGTCGAGACATCGATCGAGCCATCCCCCTGGATCACGTCGTTCCCGAGCTGGCCGAAGATCTCGTCGTTCCCGGCGCCGCCGGCGATGTAGTCGTCGCCGAAGCTGTTGGCGATGTCGGTGCCACCGGTCAACATGTTGCGACCGAAGCCGTCGATGTTGCCGCCCAGGCTGCCGGCGACCGCGTTCTGGATGTCGGACGAATGGTAGAGGTTATGGATCCGCCACAGCGCCCATGATGGCGCGTAAATCCCGTTTGGATCGCGGTAGTTCCGAGCCGTCCCGTCGGTCAGGTCCCCACCGGCCGTGTTGGTGGCCGACGTGTCGTAGATCTGCGTCCCGGACAGCGTCTCGAAGCGAGGATTGGTGATGTCGGTCGGGCGGCGCGAGATCTTTACCGCATCGCCGAAGATCAGATCGTCGTCCGCATTGCCGTCAATCGAGTCGTTCGCTGCTCCGCCGACGAGGATGTCCTCGCCCGCGTTGCCGCGGATCGTGTCCGCGCCGCCGAGCGTGAGGTCGCGCGACATCGCCCAGGTCGGCTGCAGCACCTGGCTGCTCGTCACGTCTCCCCGTCCGCCGAAGCCGACGACCGCCAGCAGAGATGTCGGATCGGCCGGATCGGCGTACTGCACCCGGCCGTCGTCGCCGAAGATGATGTCGTTGTTGATGCCGCCGGTGATGGTGTCATCTCCCAGGCCGCCGAAGATGACCAGCGGCAGGGTCGACCCGGAGGCGTCGACCGTGTCGTTATCCGTCACGCCCGTCGGCAGCGCCGTCGGAATCGGCGAGAAGCCGCCGCCCATCGTGTTCAACGCGAAGTAGCCGTCCTGCCCGACGTCGCTGCCGTTTACGTTGAGCAAGCCGTTCAGGTTCACCGTGACGTTGTCGTCGCCCAGCCCGGTATTGAGGAGCGTCATCGTGCGCTGCCCCGAGCCGGAGCGGTTGCTGGTGCCGTCGATCGTGATCTTGTCGTTGCCCGAGCCGGTCCAGTACTCGATACCGTCGAAGAAGTTGCCGGTGTTGCGATCGGCGCCGTACGAAATGCCGCCCTCCGGATACTTGCCCGGCTGACCAGCGAGGCCCGTGATCCAGATCTCGGGCTGGCCCTGGTTCGGGTCAGTCGGTAGCAGCCCACGGTTGGCAGCGCCGCCTGGTACGTTGGCGGCCGTATCCGTAATGACGACCGGTGTCCCGTCGCTTCCCGGGCCGATGTTGTCGCCGACCGAACTGCTCTCGTCACTGATCAGCAACCGCTGCCGCCCCGAGCCAAGGTCGAGATTCAGCGCGCCGTTGACATCGTCGAGGTTGCCGGTCAGGAAGTCGAATCCCGGTGCGGTGTTGAAGTCGAGGTCGGCGTTGGAAGAGACGTAGACCTGGTCGTTGCCGTCGTGCGTCCTGATGTTGGTGACGGCGATACCCGGCGCGTAGGTCTGCCCGTTCAGCGTGCCGCCCTCGTAGAAGCCGCGGCTGCCGGCGGTCGTGCCCTGCACGTTGACGATGTCGGCGTTCGAGCCGGTATCGATGTTGAGGTGTTCGATCCCGTAGTAGTTGATGCCGTCCATGCGCGTCGAAACGGTCGCGCTGCCGGTCAACCCCGAGGCGTCCACGCTCAGCAGGTCTACGCCCGTACCCTCGTTGAACTGGCGCAGCTTGCCCTGGAAGCCGATGACGTAGACGTTTTCGTACCGGTCGACGGTGACGTCGAACAGCTGCGGCTCGAATGTATTTCCCGGCGCGATCACTGCCGCCGCCGCATTCTGGATCGTCTGCCGTACCACTTCGGCGCTGGCGTCGAATGCGATCGGATCGGTGGTGAACTGCTGCGACGTGCCGTGCAGCAGCGCAAGCCTGTAGCTGCCGCCGGTCGCGTTCACGGTCACCACCTGCTCGTCGTTGAGCTGCGGATCGGAAGTTCCGTCCACGCGCGTTCCGACCGTCACCGAGCCATTCACGAGCTGCGGATCGCCGGCGGTCGCGGTGATCGCGCTCGGCGCCGCGTTGGGATCCCCGGCCGGCTTCTCGACCCGCTTCTTCAGGTCGATGCTCGCCGCGCCGAGCTGCGGGACGTTTTGATTGGTCAGGTTGCCCTGGAAGCGGATGTCGTAGACGTCGTTGTTCCTGGTTACTGCGACATCGCCCGGCAGGATGCCGGTGAGGGTTACCAGCGCCGCCTGCAGGTCCGAGGCCGTGACGTTGTAGGGAAGCGGCGCCGACACGTTGCCGTTGAACGACACGGTGAAGGTGCCCTGGTCGGCGTTCACCACGAGCGACTGGATTTCGTTGACCTGCTTCGTGCTGAGGCCGGTGAGGCTCGACGAGGTGAGCACGCCGACGCTTTGCGACGTGTTCCCGCTATCGACGACGTTCATCGTGTCGGTCGCCCCGAGGCCGTTGGTGAGGCCGGAGTCGTTCGACGCGAGGAGCGGCATGTCGCGCCCCGCAAGCTCGTCGACGAAAGTCACGCGGTACACGTTGCCTGCCCGGCTGACCTCTACGTCGGCATTGGTGCCATTGACCCCATACGCGGCCTGCACGAGATTCTGCAGGGCGGTTTGCAGATCGCCGGCGCCGATATCGAAGTC
The DNA here is from genome assembly GCA_035651315.1 of Burkholderiales bacterium. Lineage (GTDB taxonomy): Bacteria > Pseudomonadota > Gammaproteobacteria > Burkholderiales > Eutrophovitaceae > DASRFY01. The sequence goes on along the minus strand of DASRFY010000067.1, from coordinate 4,973 downwards.
GAGGGGGTCGGTCGTGAACCTCTGCTGCGTACCCGGGTTCGTCAGGGACAGCGTGAACGTGCCGCCCGTGGCATCGACCGTGATCTGCTGGATTGCGTCGACAGCCGCAATGAGGCCACCACCCTGCGCGGGCGAGCCGTTGGCAAGGTTTACGACGTTGACTTGCGGCACGTCGCCGCTCACCGTGAGAAGCCCGAGCATGTGCTGAAGCGTATTGCCGCTGTCGTGCACATTGATCGTGTCTTTGCCCGCGCCCAAGTTGACGAAGGTATGACCCGAGATCCCCAGCACGTCGACCAGGTCGTCGCCCGCGCCGGTATTGAGCGTCGTCTTCGTGCCTTGCGGCGTGTCGAAGACCGTGAAGTGGTTGTTGCCGGGTCCGAGGTCCACCTCGAGATCCTCGATGTCCTGGAACGCGATACCGCCCGGCTCGGAGCGCGCGCTGAAGCCGCTGCCGATGCTGCGCTGGAAGCTGTCCCCGATGCCGCCCATGCCGAGGCCGGTGATGCGGAACATGTCGAGCGTCTGGCCGCCGACGAGGTTCGTGGAATCGGCCTGCATCTGCGATACGTCGATGTTCGCGAGCGCGCCCTGGAAGGTAATGTCGAACTTCGACTCGCCGTCGACCTGGCTGACCGAGACGTTGCCGCTGCCGATGTTCGACAGCGCTTGCAGCGCGGCCTGGATCTCCGCCGCAGTCGCGTCGAAATGCAGGGCCGATGTGACCTGGCCGTCGAAGATAAGCGTGAAACTGCCTGCGGTGGCGGTCAGCACGAGCTGCTGCTGCTCGCTCACCGTCGGGCCGTCGACCTTCGGGCCGCCGTTCACTTCGGTGCTCACGGTGGCCTTCGGGCCGAACAGGTTCTTGTTGTCGAAGAACAGCTGGCCAACAGCATATTGGTTGACGGTTCCTGTCGGCAGTGCCGGGTCGTTGTACGAGTTGACGTTCGCGGTGTCGTAGACCTGCAGGATGTCGGTCTGGTCGGCCTCGTTCACCAGCAGGTTGGGGTTAGTCTGCAGCAGCACGTACTTGCTGGTGGCGTCCGGGACGTCGCTGTTGCCCGGGGCAGGGAACGGGCTGAGCCACGAGTGGTTGAGCGTCATCTCCCAATGGGTGTCATCGATCTTCGTCCCGCCGGTGAAATAGCGCACCTTGTTCTTGCCCGGGCCGTGCGTGATCTCGATCGAGACGTCCACTAGCTGGCTCGGGTCGGTGAGCGGCCCGGTGATGTGCACGCTTGCGTTCGGCTCGGCGTTGATCTGGTCAATCTCGGCTTGCGAGATGTCCTGCGGGTTGATCGTAATCGTCGCGGGAAGGATGCCTGCAGTCTCGGTAGCCGACACGACGTTGCCCATCGCGGGCAGCTCGTTGATCTCGCCCGGCAGCATGACCGGCTCGCGCTCGAGAAGCCCGGTACGGTCCGGCCCCGACCCGCCGTTGATGAACAGCGGCCCCTGGATGCTGTTCAGGAGCGGGAGCTGCGGCGCGAACACCTTGGTGTCGGTGCCGTCGACGCGTGTATTGTCCACCGCACGCACGTAGATGGTCTGCGGCGTATTCCAGTCGCTCGAATGGAACGTGACCGTGAGCGGGTCGCTTGCGTCGCCCGTGTGGAAGGTCACGTTGTCGGTCGACACCAGCAGTTGCTGCGCAAAGCTGCGGATGCCGCCGGTGCGCGAGGTACGCGTCGGGTCCGAATTGACGGTGACCGTCACGTCGGCGCTCGGCTGCTGCGTCAGCACGATCTGGAAGGTATCGCTGTAGGGAAGCCCCGCCGTGTCGGCCTGCGCCTGCGTGACGCCGCCGAATTCGCCGTCGGTGAACTCGATCGCCCTCGTCGAGCCGTTCGACTCGATGATCCTCACTCCCGGAGAATCGTTGTCGGCGATGTCGGTAACGATCGTATCGACGACGTTCGTGTAATTGCCGCCCGAGGCGCTGAGCGTGAGGTCTGCCTTGTGGAAGCCTTCCACCACGTGGTCGTCGATGCCGCGTACCAGGATGTGCCGGAACTGGTCGTAATTTCCCGCGGTGAAGGTGAGCTGCGTGATCGGTCCTGCGCCAAGGTTGTCCTTGTCGAAGAACTCGAGCTGCCCGCTACCGCCGAGGTTGACGGTAACGTCGCCCCCCGTCGGAGCCGCCGATAGACGCACATCGATCTCGTCGACCTGCTTGTTGGCGAGTTCGGCGAGGATGTCGCTCGGAACAATACTGGTGGAAATCTCCGCCACGCTGGTGCTGCCTTCGGTCTGTCTAACCACCAGCGCGGGCGTCTGCTGCGCGTAGATCTGCACGTGAACGTTCGGGATCGCCATGCCGCCGAACATCTTGATCTCGTAGCGCGCATCTGTCGGCAGCGAGCTGAGACCCTGCAAGTCCCAGGACTTGTTGACGACCAGCGTGCCGGTGCTGTCGTTGAACAGGATGAGCCGGGTCTGGCCGACGATCTCGGGATGGCTGAGCGAGTCCGTGATGGTGATGAAGGCGCCCCGCAGACCCTCGGGCAGGTATTGGCTGCCACCGGGCTCCACTCCGATACCGCTGAGAGTGGGATCGACCAGCGTCGAGAGCTCTCGCCCGGTGAGCTGCTGCACATCCTGGTGTCCGAGGCCGTTCTGGAACGTGATCGTGTACGGACCGCCGGCGCTTCCCGTTACAGAGACATTCGGCTGGTTGGAAGCATCATTGCCGATGAGCGGAAGCGCGAGCAGCGCGGTTGCGACGTCGCTCGCACTCGCGCCGAACGCGATCGGGTCGGTTTCTTCGTCGCCGTACTTCAAGGCAAAGTAGCCGAAGCCGCTGGCGTGCGCCAGGGACACGGATTGAACTTCATTGGTACTTCCGTTACCTGGAGTTGTCGTGGACACGACGACCGGCGAGCCGTTCCCGCCGCCGCCCGTCGCAGTGCCATTGATCTCCGGCCGTGTGTTGCCGCCGCCATCGGTCGCCACCACCTTGTGCTGTATGTCGCCCGAGTCGGGAATGTCGGACAGGTTGGTATCGACAGCAACGTACACCGTCTGCGGCTTGTACCAGTCGCTCGCCGTGAAGGTGAGGGAGAGCCCGTCTGCGACACCCGACGGGTTGTCGCCGTTGCTGTTGACCCCCTTGCGCTTGGCGAAGAGCTTCGTGCCGTCGTCCTTGACGAACACCAGTCCCGGCGGCGGATCGAGCGAGATCACCACTTGCGAGCCGTTGATCGGCGGCCGCGAGAGCACGATCGAATAGCTGTCGAGCACCTGCGACGCCAGGCCGTCGGCGTAGCGCTGCGTCACACCTCCGCTCGACGGCAATGCGCCCTGCACCACCGAAGTGGCGCCGTCGGTCTCGCTGACGATGATCGCCGGCTCGTCGTTGTCGGCGACGCTGGCCGAAATGCCGGCCACCTGCAGGCCGTTGTACTTCGTGTCGGTACTGTTGACGCCGAAGGTCAGCAGGCCGCTGTGGCCGAGCAGATCGTTGCTGATCACGCCGTTCGCCGGCGTCGGGCCGTTGATGCTGAAGAGATCTGTACCCAGCCCGCCGCTGATCTCGGTGACGAAGTCCGGCCCCGTGCCTAGCACGAAGAAGCGGTCGTTACCCTCGGCGCCGTCGATCTGCAGCAGCTCGATGTTGCTGAAATTCACGTTGAGGCCTGCGCCGAAGACGCCGTGCGGCGTGACCACGAAGTCGTCGCTGAACTCGGTGCCGATGACGATCACCGTGTCGAAGCCGTCGCCGCCGTTGATGTTGACCGGCGCGTTCACTGCGTACTGGATGAAGTCCGCCCCGGCGCCGCCACTCAGGTCCGTGAGCGCGCGGTGGTCCTCGGTGGAACCCGCCAGTGCGAACGCCTGCACGATGAAGGTGTCATCATCGGCACCGCCGTTCAGGGTCGCTACGGCGAGGTTGTGGAACACAATGAACGTGTCCTCGCCGGCGTCGCCGTTGATGGTGATGGGCGCGCTGACGCCATTGGAGAGCCAGCCCTTGGTGGTCTCGATGGTGGCGAAGACGTCGCCCTCCGCCACCCCGGCCTCTTCCGTCGTTCGCCGCGTCTGGTACAGCTGGCCGATCTGGAAGAAGTCGTTGCCGTCCCCGGCGTTGATGGTGATCGGGGCGCGCGTGTCGTCGATGTAGAACTGGTCGTCGCCGCCGAGGCTGTTGATCGTGATCGACTCGAGGTTGATGTCGTAGTTGACGCGCTCGTAGGGCTGCTGGTCGGCAGGCTTGCCGCCGTCGTGATTCAGCATGGCGATGAACGCGAGCCCGGTCTGGGCCGCCGCGGCGCGCAGCAGGAACAGGTCCGGGAGCTCGGTGCCGGTCACGGTCAGGTCGTCGGAACCGTCGTTGGCAGTTCCGGTGTCGAAGACGTTGATGAGCGACGCAGTGGTGCCTCCGATCAGGTGCACGTCGTAGCTGTCACCGCCGCCCTGGCCGTCGAGAGTGATCTTCGAGTTGATGCCGTTGGAGGTAATCGGGTTGCCGGTAACCGCGTCGACGTTGAGATGCATCTGGTCGTCGCCGCCGCCGCCGAGGAAGAATGTGTCCTCGCGGATCGACTGGACTTTCAGCGTGTCGGCGCCGTCCTGGACGATGTGTGCGATGAGCTGGGCGACGTCCTGGCTTCCGAGCGCGTTCTGGAACGTCACCGTGTAGCTGTCGCCCGACTTCGTGACCGCGACGTTGCCGGAACCGATGTTGGACAACCCTACCAGGGCCGACTGGACGGTGGACGCGTCGGCCCCGTAGGCGAGCGGGCCGGTCGTCTGCTCGTCGCCCGAAGTCTGGAACGTGAGCGTGAAGGTGGTGATCGTGTCGACGCCGCGCACCGTCACCTTCTGGACCTCGTTGGTCGGGGGAGTGTTGTCACCCGCGGTCGTGGTCTGCACGGCGGCGTTGATTGCCGATGTGTCGCCAGTGATCATCAACGGCGTGATCACCGGCGCGAGCCCCGGAACGTCCAGGTTCCCAAGGTCGTTCTGGAACGTGA
>DASRFY010000066.1:0-18962 GCA_035651315.1 Burkholderiales bacterium | reverse complement strand
GCTGTCGCATCCGAACATCGTCGTCATCTACGACATCGGCAAGAGCGAGAGGCTGGCCTACATGGCGATGGAGTACCTGGAGGGCCGGGAGCTGCGCACGATGCTCTCCTCGCGCACGCCGATCCCGGTGCCGCAGGCGCTCGACATCGCGGCCCAGGTCGCCGACGGCCTGCAGTATGCGCACGAGCGCCAGATCATCCATCGCGATATCAAGCCGGCCAACATCATGGTGCTGAACGACGGTGTGGTGAAGATCACCGACTTCGGCATCGCGCGCATGCGCAACAACGAAGTCAAGACCATGACCGGGATGATCCTCGGCTCGCCCAAGTACATGTCGCCGGAGCAGGTTTCCGGCCGGCGGGCCGATACGCGCTCGGACATCTTCTCTCTGGGCGTGGTGATCTACGAAATGCTGACCGGCACTTCGCCGTTCGTCGCCGACAACATCCACGGCGTGATGTACCAGACGCTGAATTTCAACCCGCCGGCGCCGAAGACGCTCAATCCCGACCTGCCCGACGTGCTGAATTTCATCATCGCGAAGGCGCTCGCCAAGAATCTCGACGATCGCTATCAGGCGGCAAAAGACCTCGCCTCTGACCTGCGCCAGGCGCGCGCCGCAATCCTCGGCGAGTTGTCGAATCCGGTGATCGCCGCGGCGCGGCCGGTGGAATCGACACCGTTCGCCAACGCGGCCGTGCCGCAGACCCGGCAGGAGGACAGGCGCACCGCCATTCTCGGCGGCGCAGCGAAGGAGGAGTCGGACGCTTTCTCCCCGCAGCCCGACGGGGCGGAAGTCACCGTGCCGGCGCTTGCCCTGTCGAAGGCCTTCGACTCCTTCGATGCGACCATGCGTCTGGCGGCTCTCACCGGGATGGAAAAGGAGCTGGATCAGTTCTCGGAAACCCAGAAGATCGCGCGCTTGAAGGCGCTGTCCGAAGCGAAACGCGCCGGCACCGCAAGCTCCACGATCTCGAGCAGCACGACGTGGAAGCAGTCCGTGGCGCATGCCGGCTACGCCCAGGGCGCGGCGCCGCAGGCGGGCAGGAACCTGCGCTTCGTGTGGATCGGCAGCGCGCTGCTGGCGGCCGCCGCAGCGGTGCTGTTCTTCCTGCGTTAGGCTAGCCCCGGAACCGTTGCCCGATCGGGCAACCTGACCCGGCGCCGGGGCGGCTTGCGGCGCAATTGACGCCGAACGAGCGATCGCCCCGTCTCACCTCACCCGCTGCACCGCCTGCTCCACGCGTTCGACCGGAACGACTTCCAGCCCCTCGATCGCGGCCTTGGGGGCGTTCGCCCGCGGCACGATCGCCAGGTCGAAGCCGAGCTTGGCGGCTTCCCTGAGACGCTCCTGGCCCCGCTGCACCGGCCGCACCTCGCCGGCGAGCCCGATTTCGCCGAACGCGACCATCCTGCGCGGCAGCGGCTTGTTCCTGAGCGAGGAAACGATCGCCAGCAGCACTGGCAGATCGGCGGCAGGCTCGTCGATCTTCACGCCGCCGACAGCGTTGACGAACACGTCCTGATCGAACACCGGCACGCCGACGTGCCGGTGCAGCACCGCGAGCAGCATCGCCAGCCGGTTCTGCTCCAGCCCGACGGTCAGGCGCCGCGGATTGGGCGCATGCGCGTCGTCGACCAGGGCCTGGATCTCGACCAGCAACGGTCGCGTGCCCTCCTGGGTCACCGCGATGCAGGAGCCCGGTACCTCCGTCTCATGGCGCGACAGGAACAGCGCGGAGGGGTTGGTCACGCCGCGCAGTCCGCGGTCGGTCATCGCAAAGACGCCGAGCTCGTTCACCGCGCCGAAGCGGTTCTTGATCGCGCGCACCAGCCGGAAGCTCGAATGCGTGTCGCCCTCGAAGTACAGCACCGCGTCGACCATGTGCTCGAGCACGCGCGGGCCGGCGATCGCGCCTTCCTTGGTCACGTGGCCGACGAGCAGAACCGACGCACCCGAGGTCTTGGCGTAGCGGGTCAACTGCGCCGCGCATTCGCGCACCTGCGCCACGCTGCCCGGGGCAGAGGTGAGCGCCTCCGAGTACACGGTCTGGATCGAATCGATGACCGCCACGTCGGGTTTTTCCGCGCCGAGCAGGGAAAGAATCTTTTCGAGCTGGATCTCGGCCAGTAGCTTGAGGGGGGCGCCCTCGATCTGCAGGCGCCTGGCGCGCAGCGCGACCTGATGCGCGGATTCCTCTCCGCTCACGTACACCGCCCTGCACTGCGGCGCGACGGCGGCGAGCGCCTGCAGCAGCAGCGTCGACTTGCCGATTCCGGGATCGCCGCCGAGCAGGATCACCGCGCCGCGCACCAGCCCGCCGCCGAGCACGCGATCGAGCTCGCCCACGCCGGTGGCGCGCCGCGGCTCCTCGACCGCCTCCACCTCACTCAGCGCGGCGAGCCGGGCGCTGTGCGCGAGCGGTTGATAGCGCGAAGCCGGTTTCTCCGCGACGGTTTCGACCAGCGTGTTCCACGTCCCGCAGTGCGGACACTGGCCCTGCCATTTCAGCGTCTGGCCGCCGCACTCGGTGCAGGAGAAGACCGTCTTCGCCTTCGCCATGCCGGAGTCAGACCCGATCGGCGGCGCGCGGCGCCGCCTCGCTCACCGTCACCGCCACTCTGGCGGTGACGCCGCAGAACAACTCGTAGCTCACGGTACCGGCCGCAGCGGCGACATCTTCCGCGGGCAGACCGTTTCCCCACAGCGTCACCGGGGAGCCGATTCCGGCGCCGGGCAGCGCATCCAGGTCCACGCAGATCAGGTCCATCGACACCAGTCCGACGGTCCCGGTGCGCACGCCGTCCACCAGCACTGGCGTGCCGCTGGGCGCGTGGCGCGGATAACCGTCGCCGTAGCCGCAGGCCACCACGCCGATTCGCATCGGCCGCGGCGCGGTGAACGTGCCGCCGTAGCCGACCCGGTCGCCGGCAGCAAGCTGCTGGACCGCGACGATCCGGCTCGCGAGCGTCATCGCGGGCAGCAGCCCCAGCCGTGCGGCGGGAGTATCCGCGAACGGCGAACTGCCGTAGAGCATGATGCCCGGCCGCACCCATTCGCCGCGGGTATCCGGATAGCGCAGCAGCGCGGCCGAGTTCGCCATCGACCGCGGCAGCGCGCGGCCGTCCAGCGCGCGGGCGAATGCCCGCAGCTGCCAATCCACTCCGCGCGCGTCGTCGGCGGTCGCGAAATGGGTCATCGCGGTGAGCGCGGCGACCTTGCCGGACCGAAGCAGCGTCTCGGCCACGGAGCCGAAGCGCTCCGGGGCAAAACCGAGCCGGTTCATGCCGCTGTTGACCTTGAGGAACACGTCGATGGAGGCGGCGATCTTCGCCCGCTCCAGCATGCGCACCTGCTCTTCGTCGTGGATTACCGCCGCCAGCCGGTAGCGGGCAAACGCCTCGGTGTCGGCGGGATCGTAGAAGCCGCCGAGCAGCAGGATGCGCTGGTCGCAGCCCGATTGCCGGAGCCTTATGGCGTCGTCCAGCTCGACCAGAGCGATGCCGTCGGCATCGGCAAACGCCGGCAGCACGCGGTCCAGGCCGTGACCGTAGGCATTGGCCTTGAGCACCGCCATCACCCGCGCGCTGGCCGCATGACGGCGCGCTACGCTGAAATTGCTGCGCAGCGCCGAAAGATCGATCGTGACGCGGGTCGGGCGAGGCATCGGGGGCGCGGTTTGGGAACGCAATTCGTGGAATCGGCGGCAGCTTGTTATTCTAAGTGCGATTCGCCCGCCGGCCGAAACGCGAATTCGGCACGGCGCCGGTGCGATTGTGGTATAAAGCCGCCGCCGCAGGAACCCGCACGGGACAACAGAAAACAGATCGAGACCGCTTCACCGCACCCGACCCGATGAATCGCGGGTTCTACACTATTCTCGCTGCGCAGTTCTTTTCCGCGCTCGCCGACAACGCGCTGCTGTTCGCCGCCATCGCGCTGCTCGCCGCAAAGCATGCACCCGCCTGGCAGACGCCGGTGCTGCAGCAGTTCTTCGTCTTCGCGTACATCGTGCTCGCGCCGTTCGTCGGTCCTTTCGCCGATTCGCTGCCCAAGGGACGGGTAATGTTCGTGGCCAACGCGATGAAGCTCGCCGGCTGCGCCGCCATGCTGCTCGGCCTGCACCCGCTGTTCGCCTACGGCATCGTCGGCGTGGGGGCGGCCATGTACTCGCCGGCGAAGTACGGCATTCTCACCGAGTACCTGCCGCATCATCGGCTGGTCGCGGCCAACGGCTGGATGGAAGGGCTCACGGTGGCCGCCATCATCCTCGGCGCGATCTTCGGCGGGCTCATGCTGGCGCCACGCTTCGGGCGCGCCGTGCTCGGGCCGGACGGCCGGTTCCTCTACATCATCAACAACAACGCCGAGATCGCGATCCTGATCATCCTCGGCCTGTACCTCGTTGCGGCGATCGTCAACCTGTACATCCCCAAGGTCGCCATCGATCACAAGCTGCCCAAGCGCAACCTGCTCTTCGTCCTCCAGGACTTCTGGCACAGCTTCCGGCTCCTGTGGCGGGACCCGCTGGGACAGGTCTCCCTCGCGGTGACGACGCTGTTCTGGGGCGCGGGCGCCACGCTGCGGCTGATCGTGCTGACCTGGGCCGCGCTCGCCTTCAATTTCAGCCTGGAAAAGGCGACCCAGCTCACCGCCGTAGTCGCGGTCGGGATCGCGCTGGGCTCCGTGCTCGCCGCGCGCTACGTGCCGCTCAAGGGCGCGGTGAAGGTGCTGCCCGTGGGCATCGCCATGGGAGTGTCGGTGGTGGCCATGGTGTTCGTGAAGAACTGGCACCTCGCGGTCGCCATGCTCATCCTCGTCGGCGCGCTGGGCGGGTATTTCGTGGTGCCGATGAACGCGCTTCTGCAGCACCGCGGCCACCTGCTGATGGGCGCCGGCCACTCGATCGCGGTCCAGAATTTCAACGAGAACCTGTCGATCCTGGCGATGCTCGGCGCTTACGCGATGATGATCCGCGCCTCCCTCACCATCAACATGATCATCGTGCTCTTCGGCCTGTTCGTCGCGGCGACCATGTATCTCATCTATCGCCGGCACGGCCAGGACCAGGTCATCTGATCACCACCGGCGCATCGGACAGCTCGTTCGGCCCGGACGGCCGGCGCGGATAGCGCGCCTGGAGATGCCTGGAGACGGCGTCGATGCCGGCGAGCGCCGCGTCCTCGAACCTGCCGGTGCGCAACAATTCCTCCATATCGCGACAGATGCGTTCCCACTCGATCGCGCCGAGCGCGGCATGCACCCCCCGGTCGGCGACGATTTCGACCTGGCGGTCGGCGAGCAGCAGGTAGATGAGCACGCCGTTGTTGTGCTCGGTATCCCAGACGCGCAGCAGGGAGAACACCTCCAGCGCGCGGTCGCGCGCGTCGACGCCGCGCAGCAGCGGCAGCGGATGCAGCGCCGCCTCGACCGCGAATCGGATCTGCCCGCCGTGGCGGGACTCGGCGCGGGCGATCGCCTGCTGGATGCGCGCCATCGCCGGCGCGGGAAACGCCTTGCGCACGCTCCAGCCGGGAAGCAGCAGATGCCGGATCAGCCTGGTAAGCATGCTCACCATTTGCCCGAGGCGCCGCCGCCTCCGAAGCCACCGCCCCCGCCGCTGAAACCGCCGCCGATCCCGCCTCCCCCGCCGTAACGGCCCCACGACCCGCCCCCGTATCCGCCGCGGCCGATGCCGGCGCCCAAGCCGCCGATCAGCGTGAACAGAAACACCAGCACGCCGATCACCGCGCCCGCGAGGACACTCAGCATCCAGGCGCCGAGCAGCCCCGCGCCGCCGCCCGCGATCAGCGCACCGCCCAGCCGCCCCAACATCGCGCGCAGAACCCCGCCCAGCGCCAGGGCGAGGAACAGCACGATGGCGGCGTTGTTGAACGCGTTGCCGTTGCCGCGGCGGATTTGCCGTTGCGGCGGCGCAGGCAACGGCTCGCCGTCGACGATCTGCATCAGCCGGTCGAGCCCGACGCGCAAGCCGCCGTAATAATCGCCGTCGCGAAAGCGCGGCACGAAATATTCGTCGATCAGGCGCTTCGCGATCGCGTCCGGCACCGCGCCCTCGAGACCGTAGCCCACTTCGATGCGCATCGCGCGGTCGGATTTCGCCACCAGCACCAGGATGCCGTCGTCTATGCCCTTGCGGCCGAGGCGCCAGGTCTCCACCACCCGCATGCTGTACTGCTCGATCGCCTCCGGAGCGGTGGAAGGCACGATCAATGCCGCAATCTGCACGCCCTTGCGGCGTTCGAAGTCGGCGAGCGCGGTCTCGAGGCTTTGCCGCTCGGCGGCGGAGAGGGTCGCAGTGGTGTCGATGACATGGGCGTCGAGCGGCGGTACCGGCGCGTCCGCGCGCGCGGCGGCGCCGAGCGCGAGCAGGCCGAGCAGCGCGAGCAGCGGGCGCTTCACTGCGGGCGGTCGCGTGCCGGACGCGAGAAATCGACCGCAGGCGGCTTGGCGATCGCCCGCTCGTTCTCCACCGTGAACGAGGGCCTGACCTTGAAGCCGAATACCGCTGCGGTCAGGTTGCTCGGGAAGCTGCGCACCGTGACGTTGTATTCCTGCACCGCCCGGATATAGCGCTGGCGCGCGACCGCGATGCGGTTCTCCGTGCCCTCGAGCTGGGCCTGCAGGTCGCGGAAGTTGCGGTCCGATTTCAGCTGCGGGTAATTCTCCGCCACCGCGAGCAGGCGCGACAGCGCGGAAGTCATCTGCCCCTGCGCGGCGATGAACTTCTGCAGCGACGCCTCGTCGTTGGCAAGTTCCGGCGTCACCTGGATGCTGCCCACGCGCGAGCGCGCCTCGGTCACGCCCAGCAGGACGTCCCTTTCCTGGGCCGCGAAACCCTTGACCGTGTTGACCAGATTCGGCACCAGGTCGGCCCGCCGCTGGTACTGGTTGATCACCTCGCCCCAGGCCGCCTTGACCTGTTCGTCCTGCGCCTGCAGCGTGTTGTAGCCGCAGCCGCCCAGGATCGATGTGATCGACAACAGCGCCAGTAACGCGAAAAATCTTCCCATCGGGTCCCCCCTTCGTTTCGCCACGCTTCGTCCGGCGCCGGTCTGCGGAATCCTTGCTCGACCCGCGAGCCCAGGAGCATGTACCGGGGCCTCGCACCGCGGCGTCGCGCGGATCGCTTCCCTCATTCGGACAGCGGCAGTTTCTTCGGCACGGCTTCCTCTTGAATGACGAGCTCCGGTCTTGCCTCGAAGCGCCAAACCCTGGCCAGCAACGGCAGCCTCCCTACCGTCTCGTTGTATTCCCGCACCGCCTTCAGATACGCCGCCCGGTTGAGGCGCATCTTCCTGTCGATGTCCTCTAGGTCGCGCATGAGGCGAGCCATCACGAGATGCGAATTGAGCTTCTCCTCGGAATCGACAACGTCGCGCAACCTGGTCAGCGCTTTCGATAATTCGGCTTGCGTCGCTTCGAACGCGGCGAAGCGCTTCGGCTCGACCAACAGTTCCATGGTAGGCGGATTCCTGTTCAGCCAGCCGAGCGCGGATTGGAGCGACCGGATCACCTCGAGCTCATACGGCGCGTACGTGCGGAGGATCTTCAGCGACTGCTGCGCCACCTGGGCACGCTGCCGGTACCTTTCCGCCAGCAAGGACCAGGCTGCGTTCACCTGATCGCTCTCGATGCGCAGCGTTCGGTATGCGTATCCCGTCAACGCAATCGCGACCGACGCCGCCAGGACGATGGCGACGATGATCGCTGTCTTCACCCGATCGTCCGACGCCCGGCGATCCGGTTCCCGTCTATCGAGGGATTCTCGACTCGCCACGTGTGCCGGATCGCAGGCTATCCATGGTGTCCCGCGCGAAGCATAGGTCCTCCCAAGCCTTGGCCTTGTCGGTGAGGTTGCGCAGCAGATAGGCCGGATGATAACTCACGATCAGCGGAATGCCCCGCCAGTCGTGCAGGCGCCCGCGCAGGCTGCCGAGCGAGGCCTCGGTGCCGAACAGATTGTTGGCGGCGACCTTGCCCAGCGCAACGATGAGCGTCGGGCCGATGAGCTCGATCTGGCGCGTGAGAAACGGCTCGCAGGCGTGCGCCTCGGCCGGCTCCGGCGTGCGGTTGCCGGGGGGGCGGCACTTGACGACGTTGGCGATGTAGACGTTGTCGCCGCGCCTCAGACCGATCGACGCCAGCATGTTGTCGAGCAGCTTGCCCGCCTGCCCCACGAAGGGCTCGCCGCGCGCGTCTTCTTCCGCGCCCGGGCCCTCGCCCACGAACAGCCACTGCGCGCGCTCGTCGCCGACGCCGAACACCGCCTGCGTGCGCGTCTTGTGCAGCGCGCATGCCGTACATCCCGCCACTTCGGCCTTGAGCTGCACCCAGCTCATCGCGCGGATGCGCGCCGCCCGCTCGCCGGCCGGCCGGTCTGCGAGCGAAAGCTGCGCCGGCCCGGCGTCCGCCTTGCCCCGCGGCGCGGCCCGCTCCTCGACCGGCGCAGTGCGCCTGACCCAGATCGGCGTCAGTCCGAGCGCCTCCAGCACGCGGTCGCGCCGATTCACAATGCCCGCCCCATCAGGATGGCATCCTCCCGCCCGCCGGCGGCGGGGTAATAGCCGCGCCGCACCGCGATGTCCCGGAAACCGAACTCGGCATAGAGCCTGCGCGCGGCCAGATTCGAGGGACGTACTTCGAGGAACATCTGCTCCGCCGCCGCGCTTCGCGCCAGTTCGATGAAGTGGTCGAGCAGCGCGCGCCCGTAACCGCGGCCCTGCCGCTCCGGCGCGACGCTCAGGTTCAGCAGATGCGCCTCCCGGACTCCCATCATCAGCACGCCGTAACCGACGCAGTCGCCTCCGGCCTCCATCACCCAGCAGCTGTAGCCGGCCTTGAGCGAGTCCAGAAAATTGCCGCGCGTCCAGGGATGCGAATAAATGCACGGCTCGATGTGCATGATCGAGTCGAGATCGGTTTCGCGCATCGGGCGAAATCCGGGCAGCGTGTCGAGCAGCGCGCTCATCCTTGCTCGTGCATTTTAAGCGCCACCTTGTCGCGCACATAGAGCGGCGCCGCCCGCTCCGCCGCCACGCCGCCGCCGAGCGCGAGCGCCTGCGCGCCGAGGCGGGCGATCTCGCGCGCGCAGGGCACGAGCCCGGGCCGCACGCCGGCAAGCTGCCCGGCATACCGTCGCCCGAGACGCTCGCCAAATCGATCGAATCCGCTCCCGCATCCGCTCCAGGCGTCTCCGGGCAGAGGCGGAGCGCTTTCCGGCGAGCACAGGCTGGGCGCGCTGATCTCGTGCCAGCGGCCGTCGCGCCGCAGATAAGCGCCGTGGTAGATCTCCCCCATGCGCGCATCCTGGCAGGCGACCACCCGCTCGCCGCCGCAGGCTTCGGCAAGCGCGAGCAGCGTGCCCACGGGCAGCAGCGGAATTTCGAGCGCGAAGCCCAGGCCCTGTGCCACGCCGCACGCGATCCGCAGTCCGGTGAACGAACCCGGGCCGGCGCCGAACGCGACGCCGTCCAGGTCCGCCGGCGTAAATCCGGCTTCGTTCAGCACCTCGTCGATCATCGGCAGGATCCGCTCCGAGTGGTGTTGGCCGGCACGCTCCTCGCGCAGCAACAGCTCGGCGCCGGCGAGCAAGGCGACCGAGCAGGTTTCGGTGGAAGTCTCGAGCGCGAGGATTTTCGACACCGGGGCGGGGAGAAAGTGGAAGGACGAGCCCGTATTCTATCCGCGGCGGGGGCCTGTTCCGTGGCGTTGTATATAATCCGGGCGGCGTGTGGGGCGCCGGCAACAAAGCGATTCACTCCCAGGACAATAAACGCTAAGGAGGAGACAAACATGAAAACCTGCCTGAAGTACGCCGCGGCTGCGGTTGCGGCATGCGCCGTTCTGGCCGCGCCTGCGCAAGCCGGCGACAAGATCCGCATCGGCGTCATCACCTTTCTCTCCGGACCCGCCGCCGGTCCGTTCGGCGTGCCGGCCAAGAACGCCGCCGATCTCGTGGCCGAGGCGTTCAACAAAGGCGGCATCGTCCCGGGTTATGCAACCAAGGGGCTGGGCGGCAAGCAGATCGAGCTGGTCTACGTCGACGAGGCGGGCGGCCCGACCAAGGTCGTCACCGAGTACCGCAACCTGGTGAGCCGGCAGGACGTGGATCTGGTCATCGGGGTGATCTCCAGCGGAGACTGCCTCGCCGTGGCGCCGGTCGCCGAGGAGCTGAAGAAGTTCACGGTGTTGTTCGACTGCGCCACCAACCGGATCTTCGAGGAAGCCTCGTACAAATACGTGTTCCGCACCACGACCATGGCGACCCAGGAGAACGTCGCTGCGGCGCGCTACATCGTGGACAATTTTCCCAATCTGAAGACCTTTTCCGGCATCAATCCCAACTACGCATGGGGACAGGACGCATGGTCGGACTTCACCGAGTCGATGAAAGTCCTCAAACCCGCGGCCCAGATCGCGACCAACGTCACGCCGAAACTGGGCGCCGGCCAGTACAACACCGAAATCTCCGCCCTTCTGGGCAGCGGCGCGGAGATCATCCAGAACTCGCTGTGGGGCGGAGATCTCGAGGCCTACATTCTCCAGGCCGCCCCGCGCGGGCTGCTGGAGAAGATGCCCAACATCATGATCACCGGCGAGACGGTGCTCGAACGTCTGGCGGACTCCGTACCCGACGGCACCATCATCGGCGCGCGCGGGCCGAACGGTCCCTTCGCTCCGCCCAACCAGATCAACGCCTGGTTCAAGAAGGCCTACCGCGACCGTTTCAACGCCGGCGCGGTGTACGCGTCGTATCATATGGCGACCGCCTTCTTCGGCCTGAAGGCGGCCTGGGAGAGGGCGCAGGCGAAAAACGGCGGCAAGGAGCCGACCATCGACCAGGCGATCGCGGCGTTCGAGCACAGCAAGTTCGACTCCCCCGCCGGCATCGTCGACATGGCGCTCGGCAAGGGTCACCAGGCGGTGCAGGGCGTGCCGTACGGCACGACGCGCAAGGTCGGCGGCAAGATCACGCTCATCAACGTCAAGTACTACTCTCCCGAGCAGATCAGCCCGCCCGACGGCATGAAGAGCATCGACTGGATCCGTTCCGGCTTCAAGCGCTGAGCGCCGTTTTCACCACAGAGGCACAGAGAAAATCAAAAACAGGTTAACCACCAAGGCGCAAAGGCACCAAGAAAAGCAAACACGGACTGTGGTTTCCTTGGTGGTTCGTAACAGTCTTGATTTCGCTTTCTCTGCAGCCTCTGCGTCTCTGCGTCTCTGTGAGTCAATCCAATGAAAGAACTCAACATCGCGCTGATTCCCGGCGACGGGATCGGCAAGGAAGTCGTGCCGGAGGCGGTGCGCGTGCTGGATGCGGTGGCCGCGCTGCATGGCGGCCTGAAACTTCGTTACGAGAGCTTCCCCTGGAGCTGCGAGTACTACCGGAAGCACGGCCGCATGATGCCGGCGGACGGCCTCGACAGGATCCGCCCCTTCGACGCCATCTTCCTCGGCGCGGTAGGCTTTCCCGGCGTGCCCGACCACGTGTCGCTGTGGGAACTCATCGCGCCCATCCGCAGGGGATTCCAGCAGTACGCCTGCGTGCGGCCGGTGAAGCTCCTGTCGGGGGTGCAGTCGCCGCTCGCGCAGCGCGGTCCCGCCGATATCGACTTCGTGGTCGTGCGCGAAAACAACGAAGGCGAATATTCGAACATGGGCGGCCGGATCTACAGCGGCACGCCGTACGAGGTGGCGGTGCAGAACAACGTCTTCACGCGCATGGGCACCGAACGCGTCATCCGCTTCGCCTTCGAGCTGGCGCGCCGCACCGGGAAGAAACGCATGACCTCGGCCACCAAGTCCAACGGCATCAATTTCAGCATGCCGTTCTGGGACGAGGTGTTCTGGCAAATCGCCAAGGGCTATCCCGACATCGAGGCCGAGCAGATGCACATCGATGCGCTTTGCGCCCGGTTCGTCACGCACCCCGACCGTTTCGGGGCGGTCGTGGGCAGCAACCTGTTCGGCGACATCCTCACCGATCTCGGCGCGGCGATCGCCGGCAGCATCGGCATCGCGGCTTCCGCCAACCTCAACCCGGAGCGGGAGTATCCTTCGATGTTCGAGCCGGTGCACGGCTCGGCGCCGGACATTGCGGGCAAAGGCATCGCCAATCCGATCGGCCAGATCTGGAGCGGCGCACTGATGCTGGATCATCTGGGATTTCCCGACCTGGCGCAGCGGATCGTCGCGGCGATGACGGCCACGCTCACCTCGGGCGTGCGCACTCCCGACCTCGGCGGCTCCGCCAACACCCGCGCGGTGACCGACGCGGTGCTCGCGAATCTGCGCGGCTGATGATGCGGGCGGCCACTGGGTGATCCGCACGGCCGACTCGAAAAGGGGGAAGAAACGAGCGACGGCATCAGGCGGCGCGCCGGTTGCGGCTTCGGGGTCGGACTGCCGGCCCTATCGCGCGCGCACTCGGACACCGCATAAGGAATTCCCGGACCTGATTCAGCCGACCCGACAGGAACATCGTTGCGTCATGCCAGCCGCTCAGCCGGCAGGGCGGGCTGCGTGCGAATGGCGCTGTATTCCATCGCATCGCCGACTGCCTGACCGGCGCGGTCGAATCGCGACGCTTCTTCACTCGGCGTACCGGCGATCTTTAGCGGCAACAAGGACAATCAATCTCGCGCGTCGGCGTCGAGTATCTTTTTCGTTCTGAGTTTCCTTCGAAGCGTTCGCGCCGGATGAATTTTCTCGACTTGGCACTTTCTGAGATGGATTGAGAATGGATCTTTCGGTGAAGGGATTGCGAGTCATCATCACCGCCGGCGGTGCAGGCATCGGCCGCGCGATGAGCGAGGTATTCCACAAGGCCGGCGCGAAGGTGCACATCTGCGACGTGGTGCAGGCGTCGATCGACGAGACGCTGCGGGCCTGCCCCGGCCTGTCCGCGACGCTGGCCGACGTGGCGAAGCTCGCCGACGTCGACCGGCTGTTCGCGGACGCGAAGCAGCGGCTCGGCGGCCTCGATTGCCTCGTCAACAACGCCGGCATCGCCGGCCCGACCGGCAGGGTCGAAGAGATCCCGGTCGAGGAATGGCGGCGTTGCATCGAGGTGGATCTGAACGGAATGTTCTACTGCACGCGGCTTGCGATGCCGTTGCTGAAAGCGGCGGGCGGAGGCTCGATCATCAATCTGTCTTCCGCCGCGGGACGGCTGGGCTTCCCCTTCCGCACGCCCTACGCCGCGGCGAAGTGGGGCGTGGTCGGCTTCACCCGGAGCCTGTCCATGGAAGTCGGCGCCGACAACATCCGCGTCAACGCCATCCAGCCGGGCGTGGTGGAGGGAGACCGCATCAACCGCGTGATCGAGGCCAAGGCCAGGGCGGTGGGCGTCAGCTTCGAGGAACAGAAGAAGATCTCGCTCGAGCGCGTCTCGATGCACAAGATGGTGAGCCCGCACGACATCGCCAACATGGCCCTCTACCTCGCCTCCCCGCTCGGCGCGAACATCACCGGGCAGGCGATCTCGGTGTGCGCCGGCGTGGAGATGCTGGGTTAACCACAGAGGCACAGAGACACAGAGAAAGACAAGGACCGAGTAGCCACCAAGGCACCAAGACACAAAGAAAAACATTTTTTGTCGCTTGATCTTCTTGGTGCCTTTGTGCCTTGGTGGTGATATGTCTTTCTCGAATTTCTCTGTGCCTCCGTGTCTCTGTGGTTCAGCTTGAAGGATAAGAGATGGAAAAAATAGGAATCATCGGCTCGGGACTGATCGGACGCGCATGGGCGATGGTGTTCGCGCGCGCCGGACACCCGGTGAAGATCTACGACAACGTTCCCGGTGCGGCGGACAGGGCGCTGGCTTTGATCGAGGACGGGCTGCGCGAGCTGCGACAGACCGGACTGATCGGCGAGGACCCCGCCGTGGCGGCGAAGCGCGTTCGCGGCGCGGCCTCGATCGCGGAGGCGGTGCACGACGCGGATTACGTCCAGGAGAACACCGCGGAGCGCCTCGACGTCAAGCGCGAGGTCTACCGCGAGATGGACCAGGCTGCGCCCGCGCACTGCATTCTGGCGAGCTCCACCTCCACCATCCAGACTTCGCGCTTCAGCGACGGACTGAAGGGGAAGCACCGCTGCATCGTCGCGCACCCGGTCAACCCGCCGCACGTGGTACCGATCGTCGAGATCTCGCCGGCGCCGTGGACTGCGCCGGAGGTCGTGGCGAAGACGCGCGCGCTGCACGAGAGGGTGGGCCAGGTGCCGATCACCGTGCGCAAGGAGGTGGAGGGCTTCATTCTCAACCGCCTGCAGGCCGCGTTGCTGCTCGAATCGTGGCGCCTGGTGAAGGAAGGCTACGTGACGGTGGAAGACCTCGACAAGACAGTCAAGGACGGACTGGGTCTGCGCTGGGCGTTCATGGGCCCGTTCGAGACCATCGACTTGAACGCCCCCGGCGGCGTGCCCGACTACGCGAAGCGCTACGGTTCCGTGCTCTACGGCATGATGAAGGACGTGAAGTACGAACCCTGGGACGCGGCGCTGATCGCCGAGATCGATGCCGAGCGGCGCAGGCTCGTGCCGCAGGAGAAGCACGCCGAACGCGAAGCCTGGCGCGACCGGCGGCTGATGGCGCTGGTAGCGCACAAGCGCGCGATGGCGAACAAGGAGTAAAACTCTCTCACCACAAAAACACCAGAGGCACAGAGAAATGCAAGAGCAAAATTCCTTTAACACGAAGGGCACGAAGGAATCACGAAGGAAAACCAAGGGCGGGACTTCCGTAGGATTTTCCTGGTGTTCTTCGTGTCTTGGTGGTTAATTTCGATCCTTGTTCTTCTCAGTACCTCGGTGTCTCTGTGGTAATTTGAATCGAGTGTTTTGGCGGAGATCCGAACCATGGCGGTACAGCACAAAGTAATCATCACCTGCGCCGTGACCGGCGCTATCCACACTCCCACGATGTCGCCGCATCTGCCCGTGACGCCGGACGAAATCGCGCAAGGCGCGATCGGCGCGGCCCGGGCCGGAGCCGCCATCGTGCACCTGCATGCGCGCGAGCCGAAGGACGGCCGCCCGACGCAGGACCCGAAAATGTTCATGCAGTTCCTGCCCAAGATCAAGGCGGCGAGCGACGTGGTGATCAACCTCACCACCGGCGGCGCGCCGACCATGACGGTGGAAGAGCGCTTGCAGCCCGCGCTGCGGTTGAAGCCCGAAGTCGCCTCGCTGAACATGGGCTCGATGAACTTCGGCCTGTACGAGATGCTGGCCCGCTACAAGGATTTCAAGTACGACTGGGAGCGCCCCTACCTCGAGGGCTCGCACGACCGCATCTTCAAGAACACCTTCAAGGACATCGCCTACATACTCGAGTCCTGCAGCGACAACGACACCCGCTTCGAAATCGAGTGCTACGACATCGGCCACTTGTATACCGCGGCGCACTTTCTCGATCGCGGCCTGGTCAGACCGCCGCTGTTCATCCAGTCGGTGTTCGGGATTCGCGGCGGCATCGGCCCGCATCCGGAAGACGTGCTGCACATGAAACGCACCGCCGACCGCCTGTTCGGCGAACAGTATCAATGGTCCGTGCTCGGCGCCGGACGCAACCAGATGTTCGTCGCCGCGCAGTCGGCGGTCATGGGCGGCAACGTGCGCGTCGGTCTCGAGGACAGCTTGTGGATCGGCAAGGGACAGCTCGCGAAAACCAACGCCGACCAGGTGTCCAAGATCCGCCGCATCCTGGAGGAGCTGGGCCTGGAGATCGCCACGCCCGACGAAGCGCGCCGGATCCTCAAGCTCAAGGGCAGGAACAACGTCAACTTCTGACCGATTTCGCCACAGAGACACAGAGAAATTCAAGGAAGACATATCACCACCAAGGCACAAAGGCGCCAAGGAAATCGCACTGCGTTTTTTGCAGTTCTTGGTGTCTTGGTGCCTTGGTGGTTAATTCGATTTTGAAGTCCCCTGTGTCCGTGGTTAGGAAATCATGAACACATACAAGATTGCCGCGATTCCGGGAGACGGGATCGGCGTGGAAGTGATCGAGGCCGGCATCGAGGTGCTTCAATCGCTGGCGAGAGCGGACGGCGGATTCGAGATCGAGTTCACCCGTTTTCCGTGGGGTAGCCGCTATTACCTCGAGCACGGCGAGATGATGCCCGGCGACGGGCTTGACACGCTGAAGAAGTTCGACGCGATCTACTTCGGCGCGGTGGGCTCGAAGGAAGTTCCGGACCACGTCACGCTCTGGGGCCTGCGGCTCGCGATCTGCCAGGGCTTCGACCAGTACGCGAACGTGCGGCCGACCCGGGTGCTGCCGGGTATCGAGCCGCCGCTGAAGCTCGCGTCGCCCGCGGATCTCGACTGGGTGATCGTGCGCGAAAATTCCGAAGGCGAATACGCCGGCCAGGGCGGGCGGACGCATCGCGGCCTGCCGGAAGAAATCGCCACCGAGGTGGCGGTTTTCACCCGCGCCGGCGTGGAGCGCATCCATCGTTTCGCTTTCGATCTCGCCCGATCCCGGCCGCGCAGGCGGCTCACGCTGATCACCAAGTCCAACGCGCAGCGCCACGGCATGGTGATGTGGGACGAGATCTTCGCCGCGGTGGCGCGGGACTATCCCGACGTCGCCAGCGACAGGATTCTGGTGGACGCCGCCACCACGCGCATGGTGCTCAAGCCCGCCTCCCTCGACGTCATGGTGGCGACCAACCTGCACGCCGACATCCTGTCCGATCTGGCGGCCGCGCTTTCCGGCAGCCTGGGCATCGCGCCTACCGCCAACCTGAATCCCGCGCGGCGGTTTCCGTCGATGTTCGAGCCGATCCACGGCTCGGCGCTCGATATCGTCGGCAAGGGCATCGCCAATCCCGTCGGCACCTTCTGGACCGCGGTCATGATGCTGGAACACCTCGGCGAACTGCGCGCGGCCGCGCGCCTGATGTCGGCGATCGAAGCGGTAACCGCGCAGCGCGTGTTCACCCCCGATCTGGGCGGCAGGGCCCGCACCGCCGAGGTCACGGCGGCGGTATGCCGGTCCGTGGAAAGCGGCAGACATCGCTGAGCGCGCATCGGCGCCGGCCGGCATGCGGGTTGCCCCGAGGGGGTGAATCACTCAGAATGCGCGCAGCATGACTCGCCCGCCGCCTGGCGGCAAAACGTGAGCGAGCCTCGACAACCAGCCAAACCGGGCCGGAAGGCCCGCTCCGGAAAACCGGCACCCCGCCGCGTTTTGTCCTCCTCCGCCCTGCGCAAGCCGGCCGGCGCCGACGGTCTCGCCGGCAAGCTGGTGGCGGCGCAGGATCGCATCCGCTCGCTCTCCCTGGCGCTGCGCAGGAAAGACGAGGAGCTGAAGGCCGCGAGCGCGCGCGTGCGGAAATCGGAAACGCGCGCCTCGCGCGCCGGCGCCGCGCTCAAGGCGAGCCTGGACCGGGAAAAGCTCGCCCTCGCCTTCGCCGAAATCGGCACCTGCGAATTCGATCTGCGCACCAGGATGATCCGTGCCTCGGAGATGAGCCTGCGGCTGTTCGGTTTTCGCGGCGCCGATCCCGATCTGCCGTACGAGCGGCTGCTGACCGCGCTCCACCCCGAAGACCGCCCGCGTTTCGATCAGGTCGTGCAGCAGTGCCTCGAGGGCACCGCCAGTCTCGACCTGGAGTACCGCGTCGCATCGCCCGACGGCTCCTACCGCTGGTTGCGCACCAAGGGAGACGCGCTGCTCGACCTGGAAGGCCAACCGATCAAGCTGCTGTGGGTCACCGAGGACATCTCGCAGCGCAAGGACATGGATGCGCGGGTGCGCTTCCTCGCGCACCACGACCTGCTGACCGGACTGCCCAACCGCACGCTGTTCCAAGACCGCCTGCAGCAGGCCATCGCCGCCGCCAAGCGCATGCAGACCCGCATCGCCGTGCTGTTCATCGATCTGGATCGCTTCAAGTCGATCAATGACTCCTTCGGCCATCGCGCCGGCGACACGCTCCTGCAATCGGTCGCCGCGCGGCTGCGCGGTTGCGTACGCGAAACCGACACCGTGTGCCGCCACAGCGGCGACGAGTATCTGATCGTTCTCTCCGCGCTGCGGGAGGCGGCGGAAGCGGCGATCGTCGCCGACAAGATCGTGCGCTCCTTCGACAAGCCGTACCTGATCGAGCATCAGGAGCTTTCGGTGAGCGCCAGCGTGGGCATCAGCATCTATCCGGACGACGGCCAGACGATGGAGGACCTGATCCGCGCCGCCGACGCCGCGATGTATCACGCCAAGAGCGGCGGCCGCAACCGCTTCGAGTTCTTCACCCCCGAGCTGACCGCTCCGGTCGCCGAACGCCTGCTGTTGTCCAACCAGTTGCGGCGCGGCATCGAGCGCGGCGAGCTGGTGCTGCACTTCCAGCCGCAGTTCGACGCCGCCAGCGGGCGCCTGCTCGCCGCGGAAGCGCTGGTGCGCTGGAACCATCCGCAGCACGGCCTGCTCCTTCCCGAGCGCTTCATCCCCATCGCGGAAGAATCGGACGTGATCCACCTGGTCGGCGAGTGGGTGCTGCACGACGCTTGCCGCCAGGCGGCGCACTGGCTCGCCCAGGACCTGAAACCCGTACCCATCGCGATCAATTTCTCGGCGTTCCAGTTCCGCCGCGGCAACCTCGTCGAAACCGTCGCCGCATCGCTCGCGCGCCACCGGCTGGAGCCGTGGCATCTGGAAATCGAGCTGACCGAGAACGCGATCATGCAGGACCCCCGCGAGACGGCGAAGATCATGGAGACGCTGCACGCGATGGGCATGAAGCTGTCCATCGACGACTTCGGCACCGGATATTCCAGTCTGAGCTACCTGAAGCGCTTTGCCATCGACAAGCTCAAGATCGACCGCAGTTTCATCGTCGATCTGCCGCACGATCTGAACGACGCGGCGATCGTGCAGGCGATCGTCAGTCTGGCAAGGAGCCTGCAGCTCACCGTAGTCGCG
>DASRFY010000065.1:0-3873 GCA_035651315.1 Burkholderiales bacterium | reverse complement strand
GCCCAGCCTCATCCAGCCGACCTTCATCACGCAGTACCCGTTCGAGGTCTCGCCGCTGTCGCGCCGCAACGACGCGGACCCGCGGTTCGTGGATCGCTTCGAGCTGTTCATCGTCGGGCGAGAGTTCGCCAACGCGTTCTCCGAGCTCAACGATCCCGCCGACCAGCGGGCGCGCTTCGCCGCGCAGGCGACCGCCAAGGCGGGCGGCGACCTGGAAGCGATGGACTACGACGAGGACTTTTGCCGGGCGCTCGAGCACGGCATGCCGCCCACCGCCGGCGAGGGCATCGGCATCGACCGGCTGGTGATGCTGTTCACCGACAGCCCCTCGATCCGCGATGTGATTCTCTTTCCGCAGATGCGTCCCGAATAGCCATGCACGCTGCCGCCCCGCCCATTCTCTGGAACCCGTCGAAGGAACGAGTCGCCAGGTCGAACGTCGCCCGCTTCATCAAGTTCGTGAACCAGCGCTGGAACGCCGGCGTGAAGGACTCCCCGGAACTGTACGACTGGTCGGTGCGGGAGCCGGAGAATTTCTGGGTGTCGGTATGGGATTTCTGCGCGGTAATCGCCGAGAGGCGCGGCGACCGGATCCTGGTCGACGGCGACAGGATGCCGGGTGCGAAGTGGTTTCCGGACGCCAGGCTGAATTTCGCGGAAAACCTGCTGCGCAGACGGGACGGTGAAGACGCGATGGTGTTCTGGGGCGAGGAAAAGGTTCGCAGACGCATGAGTTTTGCCGATATCTACTACGCGGTCTCGCGCACCCAGCAGGCGCTCGTCGCGATTGGCGTGAGTCGCGGCGATCGCGTGGCGGCGTTCATGCCGAACATGCCGGAGACGATCATCTTCATGCTCGCGGCCGCGAGCCTGGGCGCGATCTGGTCGTCCTGTTCCCCGGACTTCGGGGCACAGGGCGTGATGGACCGCTTCGGCCAGATCGAGCCCAAGGTGCTGTTCGCGGTCGAGGGCTACCACTACAATGGAAAGTCCCACGACACGCTGCCTCGCGTTGCGGATATCACGAGCCGGCTGCCGAGCCTGCGAAAGACGGTCATCGTCTCCTATACGCGCGAGAGGCCGGACATCGGCGCGGTTCGCAACGGCGTGCACCTCGGCGATTTTGTCGCACCGTACCGCGGACGCGAAGTCCGCTTCGAGCAGCTGCCGTTCGATCACCCGCTCTACATCCTCTATTCCTCCGGCACCACCGGCGTGCCGAAATGCATCGTACACGGAGCGGGCGGAACCCTGCTCCAGCATCTGAAGGAGCATCAGCTTCATACCGACCTTCGGCGCGGTGACCGGCTGTTCTACTACACCACCTGCGGCTGGATGATGTGGAACTGGCTCGCGTCCGGGTTGGCCAGTGGCGCCACCTTGCTGCTCTACGACGGCTCGCCGTTCTACCCCGGGCATCATGTGCTGTTCGATCTCGCCGAGCGGGAAAAGATGACCGTGTTTGGCACCTCCGCGAAGTACATCGACGCGCTTAACAAGGCGGGCGCAAGACCGATCGAGACGCACAAGCTCGATTCCGTCGTGACCATGACTTCCACCGGTTCGCCGCTGGTGCCGGAGAGTTTCGACTACGTTTACTGCGCGATCAAGAAAGGCCTGTTGCTGTCCTCGATCTCGGGCGGAACCGACATCGTCTCCTGTTTTGTGCTCGGCGATCCCACCCTGCCCGTGTACCGCGGCGAGATCCAGCGCCGAGGTTTCGGGATGAACGTGCAGGTCTTCGACGAAAATGGCCGCTCGATGGTCGGCGCCAAGGGCGAGCTGGTCTGCACCGCACCCTTCCCCTCGATGCCGGTGCGGTTCTGGAACGACCCGGACGGCGCAAAGTACCGCAACGCGTATTTCGAGCGGTTCCCGAACGTCTGGTGCCACGGGGACTTCATGGAGCTGACTGAACGCGGCACCGCCGTCATCTACGGCCGGTCGGACGCGACGCTCAACCCCGGCGGCGTGCGCATCGGCACCGCGGAGATCTACCGCCAAGTCGAGCAGCTCGACGAAGTGCTCGAGAGTCTGGTCATCGGTCAGGACTGGGACAACGACGTTCGCGTGGTCCTGTTCGTCCGCCTGCGCGACGGGCTCGAGCTGGACGACGCGCTGGCGAAAAGGATCAGAGACCACATCCGCACCAACACCACGCCGCGCCACGTCCCGGCCAGGATCCTTCAGGTCCCAGACATTCCGCGCACCAAGAGCGGCAAGATCGTGGAACTGGCGGTAAGAAACACCGTGCACGGCGATCCGGTAAAGAACCTGGACGCGCTGGCAAACCCCGAGGCCCTGGAGCACTTCCGCGACCGGCCGGAACTCGATACCTGAGCTTCGCGGAAGGACGAAAGAAGTCCTTGTCCGCCGTCGTCCGCGGCGGCCCGAGCCGGTCGCGGCCCGGATTTGCTTCGAACCCGACCTGTCCTGGCGCCGCCACTTTCGTGCCGTGCGTCTTCAGTGTCCCGTTTGGTATACCTCCCGTGGGTACTTGACGTATACCCTGTGTGGGTATAGCGTCCCGCCATGAACGACCCGGCTCCGCCCGACGCCGCACCCGAGGCTCGCTCGCGCATCGATCTGCCGATCGAAGGCATGACCTGCGCGGCTTGCGCAGTCCGGATCGAGAAGAACCTCAACCGCCTTCCCGGGGTGAATGCGGCGGTCAACTTCGCCACCGAGCGCGCCTCCGTGCTCTTCGATCCCGCCAGGGCCGCGTCCACGGACCTGGTGGAGGCGGTGAAAAGAGCCGGCTATGGCGTGCCGGCGCAGACCGTCGAACTTGCGCTCGAGGGCATGACCTGCGCCGCCTGCGCGGTCCGGATCGAGAACAGCCTCAACCGTCTCCCCGGAGTGGAGGCCGCGGTGAATTTCGCCACCGAGCGAGCCCGAGTGCGGCTGGAGCCCGGCGGCGCGACGCCGCAGGATCTGCTCGCCGCAGTAAAGCGCACCGGCTATGACGCGCACGAAGTTACCGAGGCCTCACGCGAGGCGGAAAAGGCCCGCCACGCGCAGGCCTACCGGCGGGACCTGAAACTGTTCTGGATCTCGGTCGCGCTCACGCTGCCGCTCCTCGCCCAGATGGGCGCGATGCTCGCCAGTCAGCACGGCGATTTCATCGCCCGCCCGCTGCAGATTCTGCTCACCACGCCGGTGCAGTTCTGGGTCGGCAGGCGCTTCTATATCGGTGCCTGGCACTCCCTGCGGGGCGGCGCGGCGAACATGGACGTCCTGGTTGCGCTTGGGACCGGCATGGCCTGGCTCTACAGCGCAATCGTCACTTTGTTCGGACTGCACGAACGGCATGTGTATTTCGAAGCTTCCGCGGCAATCATTACGCTGGTCCTGATGGGCAAGCTGCTCGAGGCGCGCGCCAAAGGCCGCACCACCGCGGCGATTGAACAACTGCTCAAGCTCCAGCCGGCGCACGCCACCGTCGAACGAGACGGCAGCGCGGCTGAGATCGAGATCTCCGACATTCGCATCGGCGACATCGTGCTGGTCGCGGCCGGCGAGCGCGTGCCGGTGGACGGCGAGGTCCGCGCGGGCCGCTCCAGCGTCGACGAAAGCATGCTGACCGGCGAGAGCATGCCGGTCGCCAAGTCCGTTGGCGCGCGCGTCTACGCCGGCACGCAGAACCTCGACGGCCTGCTCAGGCTACGGGCGATCGCCCTGGGCAGTCACACCCAGCTTGCCGAAATCGTGCGTCTTACCGAGCAGGCGCAGGGCAGCAAGGCGCCGATCCAGCGGCTCGCCGACCGCGTGTCGGCGATCTTCGTGCCAGTAGTCGTCATCATCAGCCTGCTCACGCTGGCCGGCTGGTGGATGTACGCGGGTGAATTCACCGAAGCGCTGGTCAATTCGGTG
>DASRFY010000064.1:0-69587 GCA_035651315.1 Burkholderiales bacterium | reverse complement strand
GGACGGGGTCCAGAACGACGTCCTCGATCACGCCGAGTTCTTCCAGCAGACGAAAGAGGGCGAGCAGCCGACGCTGTTCGGCCTGCCGTTGTCCCGGTTTCGCGAAGGCGAATCGCCGCTGTGGCGCTACGAGGTGAACGTGCTGATCGAGCATGCGGGCAGCAGGGGCGCGCCGGTGATCTACGAAGACAATCCCAGCCACGACAACCTCGTCGGCCGCATCGAGCACGTGGCCACGATGGGCAACCTGGTGACCGATTTCCGGTTGATCAAGGCGGGCGCCCTGCATCGCGCGAACGGCGGCTATCTCGTCCTCGACGCCCTGCGCGTGCTCACCCAGCCTTTTGCCTGGGAGGCGCTCAAGCGCGCGTTGCGCTCGCGGGAAGTTCGCGCCGAATCCCTGGGGCAGATGCTGAGCCTGGTCAGCACGGTCTGGCTCGAACCCGAGCCGATTCCGCTCGACGTCAAAGTGGTGCTGGTCGGCCAGCGGATGCTGTACTACCTGTTGCACGCGTACGACCCCGAGTTCGGCGAGCTGTTCAAGGTGGTGGCGGACTTCGAGGACGATATGAGCCGCGATGCGAGCGCCGATTCCCTCTACGCGCGGGTGATCGCCACCATGGCGCGCGGGGACAAGCTGCGTCCGCTCGACTGCGGCGCCGTGGCGCGCGTGATCGAATACGGCTCGCGCGCGGCGGGCGACACCGAAAAGCTCTCGATGCAGATGCGCGATCTGACGGATCTGCTGCGCGAATCCGATCACTGGGCCGCGACCGCCGGCCGCGCAATCACGACGGCGGAGGACGTGCAGCGCGCGATCCGCGCCCGCCAGGACCGCGAAGGGCGGGTGCGCGAGAAGCTGCAGGAAGAAATCTTCCGCGGAACGCTGCTCATCGACACCGCGGGCGCGCGCGTCGGCCAGGTGAACGGTCTGTCGGTGGCGAAGCTGGGTGGGCTGTCGTTCGGCATGCCGCACCGCATTACCGCGCGGGTGGGACTGGGCGCCGGCAAGGTGATCGATATCGAGCGCGAGGCGGAGCTGGGTGGGCCGATTCATTCCAAGGGCGTGCTCATCCTTTCGGGCTATCTTGCCGGGCGCTACGCGGCGAAGACGCCGCTGTCGCTCTCGGCAAGTCTCGTGTTCGAGCAGAGCTACGGCGGGATCGAGGGGGACAGCGCGTCCTCCGCCGAGCTCTACGCCCTGCTCTCCGCGCTCGCCGATGTGCCGGTGCGCCAGGCGTTCGCCGTGACCGGCTCGGTCAACCAGCATGGCGACATCCAGGCGATCGGCGGAGTGAACGAAAAGATCGAAGGCTTTTTCGACGTCTGCGCCGCGCGCGGCCTGAGCGGCGAGCAGGCGGTGCTCATTCCGGTCGCCAACGTCAAGCACCTGATGCTCAAGCGCGAGGTCGTCGACGCGGTTTCCGCCGGCAAGTTCAACATCTATCCGGTGGCGAGCGTCGACGAGGGGATCGAGATCCTCACCGGCGTGCCCGCGGGACAACGCGATGCTCTCGGCAGGTTTCCGGACGGCACCATCAACGGCCGCGTCGAGCGGCGGCTGGCGGGCTTCGCCGAGCGGGTGCGAGCGTTCACCGGCGCCCCCGGCGAGAAGCCGCTTGCGCGCCGGGCACGTCGATGAGTGTGCGCCGCATCACGGTGCTGCAGGAGGCCGCGCGGCGCGGGCAGGCGCTCGACCTGGTGGCGGATGTCGCCGCCGCGCTGCAGGCCGAGCTGCTGTACCTGTTCGTCGAGGACATCGATCTGCTGCACTTCGCCGGATTGCCGTTTGCGCGCGAGATCTGCGTTTCCTCGGCGATTTCGCGCGGATTCGACCTCGAGACGATGGAACGCTCGCTGCGCTCGAAGGCGGAAGAAGCCCGGCGGGCGTTCGCCGCCGCGGCCGGAGCCGCAACGGTTCGCTGCACCTTCCGCGTGGCGCGCGGCTCGGTGCTCGAGCAACTGCGCGCGGCGCTGGCGGACGCCGATCTCGTGGTGCTGACCACGAAAGGGGCGGAGCCCCGCACACGGCCGGGGCTGGCTGCGGCGCTTTCATCCGCTACATTGCCGTCCATCGTCGCTCCCGTCCTCGGGCGCCTGGCGCGCGCGCTTGCCGGGGACTTCGACGTGCTGCTGGTCGGCGCGAATCCCGAGGCGGCACGCAAGTGGGAAGAGGAGACGCGCGCGATGCTCGCCGAAGGCGATTTGGCCGAGCGCCTGCGCATCCGGCCCGTCGCGGGGGAGGACGAGCTCGCGCGAGTGCTGCGGGAGCTGCGGCGTCCGGTTTCGTGGCTGCGCTGAACGGCGGGCCGGTCCGGGGAGCGCTGATGGCCCTATCCCGCAGCAGACGCGCGCCGCGCGACGAGTTCTTCAATCTGTACCGGCACGGCTTCGTACGCGTGGCGGTCGCGACGCCGGCGGTGCGCGTGGCCGATCCGGAATTCAACCTGCACGGGACGATCGAGCTGATGGAAGAGGCGGCGCGCGCGAATGCGATCCTCGCCGTGTTTCCGGAACTGGGATTGTCCGCCTACAGCTGCGAGGATCTGTTTCACCAGCAGGCCCTGGTGGATGCGGCCGAAGCGGCACTTTCCGCTCTGCTGGCGCGCACCCGCAGCTTGCCCGTCGCCGCGCTCGTCGGCCTGCCGGTGTCCGTGGATGGCCTGCTCTACAACTGCGCGGCGCTTCTCTGCCAGGGCCGCCTGCTCGGCGTCGTGCCGAAGCAGTATTTGCCGAACTACCGCGAGTTCTACGAGCTGCGCCAGTTCACTCCCGGCAACGCCTGCCCGCGGAGCGAAATCGCGCTTGCCGGCCGGCGCGCGCCCTTCGGCACGCAGCTTCTTTTCCGCCACGCCGAGCAGGAGCGCTTCGTGCTGTTTGCGGAGATCTGCGAAGACTTGTGGGTGCCGGCGCCGCCGTCCTCGTTTGCCGCGCTCGCCGGCGCGACCGTGATCGCGAACCTCTCGGCATCGAACGTGGTGGTCGGCAAGGAGCAGTATCGCCGTGAGCTCGCCGCGAACCAGTCGGCGCGCTGCCTCGCCGCCTACCTCTACAGCGCCGCCGGGGCGGGGGAATCCACCACCGATCTCGCCTGGGACGGTCATGCCATGGTGTGGGAAAACGGCAGCCTGCTCGCCGAGTCGCGCCGCTTTTCCGGCGCCGCGCAGATCGTGTTCGCCGACGTCGACCTCGATCGGCTCCTTGCCGACCGCCGGCGGCAGAACTCGTTCGGCGAATCGATGCGCATCCACGCCGAGGCGGTCGGCCGCTATCGCGTGCTCGATTTCTCGCTTCCGCTGCCGCGCGGACGGCTACCGCTCGCGCGCAAGATCGGCCGCTATCCTTTCGTGCCCGAAGATCCGCGCACGCGCGACGCGCGCTGCGAGGAGGTCTATCGCATCCAGGTGCAGGGCCTCACCGCGCGCATGCGCGCGGCCGGCATCGAGAAGCTCGTGATCGGCGTTTCCGGCGGCCTCGATTCGGCGCAGGCGCTGCTGGTCTGCGCGAAGGCGATGGACACGCTGGGACTGCCGCGAAAGAACATTCTCGCCTACAGCATGCCGGGATTCGCCACCGCCGGGCGCACCAGGCGCCAGGCGTGGGAGCTGATGCGCGCGATCGGCGCGGCCGCGGAGGAGATCGACATCCGGCCCTCCTGCATGCAGATGCTGCGCGACCTGAAGCATCCGTTCGCGAAGGGCAGAAAGCTGTACGACGTGACGTTCGAGAACGTGCAGGCGGGCGAGCGCACCAGCCACCTGTTCCGCCTCGCCAATCGGCACCGGGCGCTCGTCGTCGGCACTTCTGATCTTTCCGAGCTGGCGCTGGGCTGGTGCACCTACGGCGTCGGCGACCAGATGTCGCATTACAGCGTCAATGCCGGCGTGCCGAAGACTCTCATCCGCCATCTCATCGCCTGGATCGCCCGCGCCGGAGAGTTCGACGCGCAAGCCGCACGCACGCTCGAGAGCATCGTGAAAACCCGGATCAGCCCGGAGCTCGTGCCGGCTCGAAAAGGCGGGCAGCCGGCGCAGGCGACGGAAGCGCAGATCGGCCCCTATGCGCTGCAGGATTTCCACCTGTACTACGTGCTGCGCTTCGGCCACTTGCCGCAGAAAGTGGCGTTCCTGGCCTGGAACGCATGGCGCGGCAGGGACGGCTATCGGCTCGCCGCGATCCGGAAATGGCTGCGCGTGTTCCTGATCCGGTTTTTCCGCAATCAGTTCAAGCGCAGCGCCCTGCCCAACGGCCCGAAGGTCGGGTCGGGCGGCTCGCTTTCGCCGCGCGGAGACTGGCGCATGCCATCGGATGCCACCGAGCGCGCCTGGCTCGCCGATCTGGAGCGCGTACCGGCGCGCGAGTAGCCGGGCCGCGACCGGATCGGCTAGAGCGTTCTTTCCGGTCTAGCGCTCCACGTCCTCGCGCGATTCCGGCGCTTTCGCCTCCGCCGCGGATTGCATCGCTTCCTCCTCGCTCCCGGCGAGCTGCTCCCGGAGTTCGGCTTCCGCCTCGTACCAGTCGTCTTCGGGGGAGCCCGCCTCGAAGCCGCGGGCTTCGGCGCGATAGTAAGCGGCTTCCGCGACCATCTCATGCCACTCGTCGTCGCTGAATTGCTGCCGCGGATCTTCGATCCTTTGATGCTTGCTGCCGGTCACGCGACGCGACTTCTTGATCGGCGGCTTGGCGGCGGGCCGAGCCTTGGCGCGGCGCCGCTTCTCGGTATGCGCTGTAGTACCCATCGTTGCTCCTGACAATACTGTGAACGAGCAGCCTCGATATCCTGCTCTTTCGAAGATAAAAAAATATACCCGCCGGAGAGGACGCATTCTTGACCTGGATCAATTACGCAGGGGCGGGCCGCGGCGACCGGCACGTGCGCGGCGCTTTTCACCGATCGGGAGCCCGCCGCGCAGCCGGTATCGTTGATCTAGGTCAAGCGGAGATTACCGCCCGATTGTTACTTTTCCCGTCATCATCGGGCGCGATTTCGGCGCGCTGCTGGAGCGCCGCGCGCACCGGCGACTGCGGAAACTCGGATGCCAGACGAAAACATCATTGCCAAGGACTTTGCCCAGCCCGGCCTTGCGCCGAATCTCGTGCGCTACGAGGAAGCATGCGCCGCGTTTTCCTGGACCGGCGCGCGCCGGATGCTGGACGGGCTGCCCGGAGGCGGAATCAACATCGCCCACGAGGCGGTGGACCGGCACGCCAGCGGCGGGCTCGGCGCAAAGCTCGCCATGCGCTGGCTCGGAAAGGACGGCAGGGTCGAGGATTTCACCTACGAGCGGCTGCGGCTGCTCAGCAACCGTTTCGCGAACCTGTTGCTGCACCTCGGGGTCGGGAAGGGCGAACGCGTATTCGTGCTTTGCGGACGCATACCCGAGCTGTACACGGCCGTGATCGGCGCGCTCAAGAATCGCTGCGTGGCGTGTCCGCTGTTTTCCGCGTTCGGACCCGAGCCGATCCAGACGCGGCTCGTGATCGGCGAGGCCCGCGTTCTGGTCACCACCGCTTCCCTGTATCGCAGGAAAGTGGCCCAGATCCGCGGCGCCGTCCCATCGCTCGAGCACGTGCTGATCGTGCCGGAGCCCGACGAACCCGGGCTGCCGCCGGACACCCTGAACCTGCGCGAGTTGCTGGACGCGGCTTCCCCCGAGTTCCGGATCCCCTTGACCGAGCCCCAGGATCCGGCGTTGCTGCATTTCACCAGCGGCACTACCGGGCGCCCCAAGGGCGCATTGCACGTGCACGAAGCGGTGGTGGCGCATCACGTCACGGGCAAGCTCGCGCTCGATCTCCACGCCGACGATGTGTTCTGGTGCACCGCCGATCCCGGCTGGGTGACCGGAACCTCCTACGGAATCATCTCCCCGCTCACCAACCGCATCACCAGCGTGGTGGACGAGGCCGACTTCGACGCCGAGCGCTGGTATGGAATCCTCGAGCAGCAGGAAGTCAGCGTCTGGTACACCGCACCCACCGCGGTGCGCATGATGATGAAGGGCGGCGCGCAGGCGGCCAGGCAGCGGGCGTACCCGCGG
The DNA here is from genome assembly GCA_035651315.1 of Burkholderiales bacterium. Classification (GTDB taxonomy): domain Bacteria; phylum Pseudomonadota; class Gammaproteobacteria; order Burkholderiales; family Eutrophovitaceae; genus DASRFY01. The sequence goes on along the minus strand of DASRFY010000064.1, from coordinate 63,546 downwards.
CTGCGATTCATCGCCTCGGTGGGTGAACCGCTCAACCCGCAGGCGGTGCTGTGGGGACAGGAGGCCTTCGGCCTGCCGATCCACGACAACTGGTGGCAGACCGAGACCGGCGGGATCATGGTCGCGAATTATCTGTCGATGCCGATCAAGCCCGGATCGATGGGTCGCCCCCTTCCGGGAATCGAGGCCGCGGTGGTGCGGCGGCTGCCGGACGCACATGTGCGCCCGATCGACGAACCCGACGTCGAGGGCGAGCTGGCGCTGCGGGCCGGCTGGCCGTCGATGTTCCGCGCCTACGTCAACGAGGAGGAGCGCTATCGAAAATGTTTTGCCGACGGCTGGTATCTCAGCGGCGACCTGGTCAGGCGCGATGCCGACGGCTACTTCTGGTTCGTCGGCCGGGCGGACGACGTCATCAAGTCCTCGGGCCATCTGATCGGCCCCTTCGAGGTGGAAAGCGCGCTCATGGAGCATCCGGCGGTGGCCGAGGCGGGAGTGATCGGCAAACCCGACCCGGTGGCGCACGAAGTGGTGAAGGCCTTCGTCGCGCTGAAGCCCGGGTACGCGCAGAGCGCGGAGCTGCAGCGCGACCTGCTCGCTTTCGCGCGCACGCGGCTCGGCGCCGCCGTCGCGCCGAAGGAAATCGGCTTCGTCGCCAATTTGCCGAAGACGCGCAGCGGCAAGATCATGCGCCGGCTGCTCAAGGCGCGGGAACTGGGGCTGCCCGAGGGAGACACTTCGACGCTGGAGGCGGACCGGTGAGCCTGTCGCGCGCAGAGGCGATCGATCGCCTGCGGCAGATGGTGCGCATCCGCCGCTTCGAGGAGAAATGCGCGGAGCTCTACAGCGCCGGCAAGATCCGCGGCTTTCTGCACCTGTACATCGGCGAGGAAGCGGTCGCCGCCGGCGCCATGCCGGCCCTGACGGATGACGACGCCGTCGTCGCCACCTACCGGGAGCACGGCCAGGCGCTCGCGCGCGGCGTGCCGGCCGGGCCCATCATGGCGGAGATGTTCGGCAGGCGAGAAGGCTGCAGCAAGGGCCGCGGCGGCTCGATGCACCTGTTCGACGTCTCGCGGCGCTTCTACGGCGGCAACGCGATCGTCGGCGGCGGACTGCCGGTCGCCGCCGGCCTGGCGCTGGCCGACAAGCTGCAGCGCCGGCGTCGCGTGACCGCGTGCTTTTTCGGCGAAGGGGCGGTCGCGGAAGGCGAGTTCCACGAAACGCTCAACCTCGCCGCGCTGTGGAAGCTGCCGGTGCTGCTCCTGTGCGAGAACAATCTCTACGCCATGGGCACGGCGCTCTGGCGCTCCGAATCGGACACCGATTTGTGCACCAAGGCGGCGGCCTACAACCTGGCGGCGACGAGCGTGGACGGAATGGACGTCGAAGCGGTGAGTTCCGCGGTCAGGGAAGCCGCGCAGACGGTGCGCCGGCTCGACGTCCCGTACTTTCTGGAGCTGCGCACCTATCGCTTCCGGGCGCATTCGATGTTCGACCCCGAGCTCTACCGCGACAAGGCCGAGGTCGAAAAGTGGAAGCAAGAGTGCCCGATCCACAAGCTGACCCAGCGGCTGACGGCGCGCGGGGAACTGGACGCCGCCGGCCTCGAGGCGATCGAGACGCAAGTCGCGCGCGAACTGGAGCAGGCGGTCGCGTTCGCCGAAGCCGGCACGCTGGAGCCGGTCGAGGAACTGGAGCGCGACGTGTATGCGCCCATGCCGCCTTCGGACGCGCGAGGAAGACCGAACAAGGCAACCGCATGAAGCCCGCAATCGTGGTCGTTTTTTCCCGAACCGGGCACACCCGCCAGGTGGGTGCCGAGATCGCGCGGCGCCTGCGTTGCCCGATGGTCGAGATCACCGAGCGGCGTTCGCGGCGCGGGGGCTTGGCGTATCTGCACTCCCCGTTCGAGGCGCTGTTCGCCCGCCTGCCGGAAATTCGGCGGATCGACGAGGACCTGCGCGACTTCTCGCTGCTGGTGATCGGCACGCCGGTGTGGGCCGGCCACGTGTGCTCTCCGGTGCGCAGCTTTCTTGCCCGCCACCGCGACCAGATTGGAACCCTCGCCGCGAACGGTGCCCGCGGGGAGGGCGGCTGAAGTGCCGCTGACCACCTACCGCGAAGCGGTTCGCAGCGCCCTGCGCGAGGCGCTGCAACGCGATCCGCGCGTGTTCCTGATGGGGGAGGACGTCGGGCGTTACGGCGGCAGCTACGCGGTGAGCAAGGGCCTGCTCGAGGAATTCGGAGAGGACCGGGTGCGCGACACGCCGCTGTCCGAATCCGCGTTCGTCGGCGCCGGCATCGGTGCCGCGATCGGCGGGATGCGTCCGATCGTGGAAGTGATGACCGTCAACTTCAGCCTGCTCGCGCTCGACCAGATCGTGAACAACGCCGCCACGCTGCGCCACATGTCCGGCGGCCAGATCGAAGTCCCGCTCGTCATCCGCATGGCCACCGGCGGCGGGCGGCAACTCGCCGCGCAGCATTCGCACAGCCTGGAAGGCTGGTACGCGCATGTACCGGGGCTGCGCGTCGTCGCCCCGGCCACGCTGGAGGACGCGCGCGGAATGCTGTGGACCGCTTTGCAGGATCCAAACCCGGTGATCGTCTTCGAGCACGCGCTGCTCTACAACCTGGAAGGCGAGCTGCCCGCCGACGCCGGCGCGGTGGACATCGACTTCGCTGCGGTTCGCAGACAGGGCGCCGACGTGACGCTCGTCACCTACGGCGGCAGCCTGGGCAAGACCCTGCAGGCCGCGGAGCTGCTCGCGCAGCGCGGCGTGAGCGCGGAAGTGATCGACCTGCGGTCGCTGCGCCCGCTCGATAGCGAGGCGGTACTGAACTCGATCGCCAGGACGCACCGCGCGGTGATCGTGGACGAAGGCTGGCGCAGCGGCAGCCTCGCCGCCGAAGTCAGCGCGCGCATCATGGAAGGCGCATTCTACGAGCTCGATGCGCCTGTGGCGCGGGTATGCAGCCGGGAAGTGCCGGTGCCGTACGCCAAGCACCTCGAAGACGCCGTCCTGCCGCAGGCCGAAACGATCGCCCGCGCCGCATCGGAGCTGCTCGCCCATGATTGAGTTCCGCATGCCTTCGCTGGGCGCCGACATGGAGTACGGCACGCTCGTGGAGTGGAACGTGAAACCCGGCCAGAAGGTCAAGCGCGGCGACGTGGTGGCGATCGTCGAGACGCAGAAAGGCGCGGTCGAAGTGGAAATCTGGGACGACGGCATAGTCGACCAGCTAGTGACCGAGCCGGGGACGAAGTTGCCGGTGGGCGGCGTGCTGGCAGTACTGCGCGGCGAGAACGAAGCTCCGCTCGCACCGTATACCCCTGCGCCGGCGCAAGCCGCTCGCCGCGAAAGGATTTCACCCGCCGCCCGCAAGCGCGCCGCCGAGCTGGGCCTCGATCTGGAGCGCATTGCGCCGAGCGGCGCGGACGGCGTGATCTCGCTCGCCGACGTCGAGCGTGCCGCCGTAACGGCGCCGCGCGCGCCGGAAGACAAGTCGGCGGCGATGCGCCAGGCGATCGGCGCCGCGATGGCCCGGTCGAAGCGCGAGATCCCGCACTATTACCTGGGCACCACCATCGACGCGTCGGCTGCGCTCGACTGGCTCGAGCGCAGCAACCGCGAGCGGCCGGTTGCGCAGCGCGTACTCTTCGCAGCGGTGCTGCTGCGCGCGGTGGCGCTGTCGCTCAAGGACTTCCAGGAGTTGAACGGGTTCTGGAGCGAAGGCCGATTCCAGCCTGCGGCTGCGGTGCATCTCGGGGTGGGCATCGCGCTGCGCGGCGGCGGGTTGATCGCGCCGGCAATCCGCGACGCCGGGCGCAAGAGCCTCACCGAGATCATGACCGCACTCTCGGACCTGATCCAGCGCGCCCGCAGCGGCGCCCTGCGCAGTTCCGAGCTGACCGACGCCACGGTGACGGTCACGAATCTCGGCGAGCAGGGCGTCGACATGGTCTACGGCGTCATCTATCCGCCGCAGGTTTCCCTGGTGGGATTCGGCAGGGTAGCCGCGCGACCCTGGGCGGTCGACGGCAGGATCGAAGTGCGGCGCACGGTCCATGCTTCGTTGTCCGCGGATCATCGGGCAAGCGTCGGTCACCGCGGCGCGCTGTTTCTCGGCGCGCTCGAGCGCCTGCTGCAGGAACCGGAGAAACTGGCATGAATCCGGAACGGGCCAGGCGCGCATTGCTCGATGCCTTGTCCTCGGTCGCGCCGGAAGCGGACTACGAGCACCTGCGCGCGGACCGGCCGCTGCGCGATCAGATCGACCTCGATTCGTTCGATTTTCTGAAGGTGATCGTTCAGTTGCACGACGTGCTCGGGATCGACATCCCCGAGTCCGACTACCAGAAGCTCGCCACGCTGGAAGGCGCGGTTTCCTACCTCGCCGCGCGGGCGGGCACCGGGTCCGGGGCCTGACCCGCGGCATCGATCTCTCCGGAGGCGCAACTCATGGCAGCAAAAGAACTCATCTATCACGAGCAGGCACGCAGCCGGATAATCGATGGCGTGAACAAGCTCGCCAACGCGGTCAAGGTCACGCTCGGACCCAAGGGCCGGAACGTGGTCCTGCAGCAGAGCTTCGGCGCGCCGCTGGTGGCGAACTCCGGCGTGGTGGTCGCCAGGGCGATCGAACTGTTCGACCCGTTCGAAAACATGGGCGCGCAGATGGTGCGCGAGGTGGCCGCGAAGACCTCGGAGGTGGCAGGCGACGGCACCACGACCGCCACCGTCCTGGCCCAGGCGATCGTCATTGAAGGCATGAAATACGTCGCCGCCGGAATGAACCCGATGGACATCCGGCGCGGCATCGACAAGGCGGTCGCGGCCACGGTCGCCGAGCTGAAGAAGATCTCGCGGCCATGCACGACGAGCAACGAGATCGCGCAGGTGGGCGCGATCTCGGCGAACAACGACCGTTCGGTGGGCGACATCATCGCGGCCGCCATGGAGAAAGTGGGCAAGCAGGGTGTCATCACCGTCGAGGACGGCTCGGGATTGGGTAACGAACTGGAGGTGGTCGAGGGCATGCAATTCGACCGCGGCTATCTCTCGCCTTACTTCATCAACTCCGCCGAGAAGCACGCCAGCGTGCTGGAGGACGCCTATGTGCTGGTCCACGACAGAAAGATCTCGGCCGTCAAGGAGCTGCTTCCCGTTCTGGAGGAGATTACCCGGGTCGGCAAGCCGCTGCTGGTAATCGCCGAGGATGTCGAAGGAGAGGCGCTGGCCACGCTCGTGGTCAACACCATCCGCGGCGTCATCCGGACCTGCGCGGTCAAGGCGCCGGGTTTCGGCGATCGTCGCAAGGCGATGCTGGAGGACATCGCGATTCTCACCGCCGGGCGAGTGATCGCGGAGGAGGTCGGCATCAAGCTGGAGAACGTCAAGCTCGAAGATCTGGGGCGCGCCAAGCGCATCGAGGTGGACAAGGACAACACCACCCTTATCGGCGGCATGGGTCAACCCAAGGCGATCGAGGAACGGATCAAGTTCATCCGTGCCGAGAAGGAAAAGGCGACCAGCGACTACGACAAGGAGAAGCTCGAGGAGCGCGCCGCCAAGCTCTCCGGCGGAGTGGCGGTCGTCAAGGTGGGCGGCGCGACCGAGTCGGAAATGAAGGAACGCAAGGCGCGGGTGCAGGACGCGCTGCACGCGACTCGCGCCGCGGTCGAGGAAGGCATCGTCCCGGGCGGCGGCGTGGCGCTGGTGCGGGTCAGGACCGCGCTTGCCGATCTGCGCGGCGACAACGACGACCAGACGGCGGGCGTGCGCATCGTGCTGCGCGCGCTGGAAGAGCCGCTGCGCCAGATCGTCGCCAACACCGGCGCCGAACCGTCGGTCGTGCTCAACCGGGTCTCCGGGGCGCAGGGCAGCTTCGGCTACAACGCCGCGCTGGACCAATACGGCGACCTGATCGAGATGGGCGTCATCGATCCCACCAAGGTCACCCGCAACGCCCTGCAGAACGCGGCCTCGGTCGCCGGCTTGATCCTGACCACCGACTGCATGGTCGCCGAGATTCCGCAGAAGCGAGGCGGGGAGCGGGGCGCCGAGGAGATGCCGGAGTGACGCCGGGAGCCGTTTTCCGGAAAGGACCACCATGACCGACGAAATGCGGCGCTTGATTCTGCGTATTCTCAAGCTGCACAACATCCTCACCCTCGCCACGTTGCGCGACGACGGGTGGCCGCAGGCCACCACCGTGACGTACGCCAACGGCGGAGCTCGAGCATGCGCGCGAACTGCTCGCCAGGAAATTCCCGGAAGTCGCCGCCATGACTTCGGAAGAGGATCTCGCCGGCACGGCGATCCTCAGGATCACGCCGGTGGTGATTTCGGTCCTGGACTACAGCAAGGGTTTCGGCCACACCGACCTGGTCAGGGTGTGAGGGCCGCAGCGCGCCCGCGCCGGGGCGTGAAGCCGATACGGCAGCGCACGCTCCCCCACGCAGTAGCGCGCAGACAAACCGGGCGCAGCGTTCTCCGCCCGGGGTCTATGCCGGAAAACCTTCCAGCCCTTTCACCTCGGCCAGAATTTCCGACTCCGCGCTCAGCCAATCGTCCAGTTCGTGCCCGGGCTCGAAGCTGCGGGCTTGCGCCCGATAGTAAGCCGCCACCGCGATCAGGTGGTGCAGCTCGTCGAGATCGAGCGCACCGCCGCCGGCCGTCTCGCCGTGGGATGGCTTTCCGACCGCAGTCTTTCCGCCTTTCAGATGTGCCATTTGGGAACCTCCGCCAGCTCAAGTTTCACTTTAGCGATTCGGCACGGCTGGCTTGTTGATGCAAGTCAACGCTCTCGCCGACGGCGGCCTACCCGGCCTGCTTTTTCAGCAGCGGCCTGAGGTCCTTGAGCGAGCGGGTATTCAACACGTCGCTCTTCTCCAGCCACCCGCGCCGCGCCTGACCGACGCCGAAGCGCAGATTGTCGAACTGGTGCACGCTGTGCGCGTCCGAATTGACGCACACCAGCACGCCTTCCGCCTTCGCCGCCTGGCAGTGGCTGTCGAGCAGGTCGAGCCGCTCCGGGTGGGCATTGAGCTCGAGGTGGCAGCCGACCTGGCGCGCCTTGCGAATGATCATCGGCATATCCACGTCGTAGGGCTCGCGCTCTTCGATGAGCCTGCCGGTCGGATGGGCGAGGATGCACACCATGGGGTGCTCCAGCGCCCTGAGAATGCGTTGCGTCTGCTTCGCCCGCGGCAGGTCGAACTTGCTGTGCACGGCGGCGACGACTACGTCGAGGCGCTTCAGGATCAAGTCCGGCAGATCGAGGGAGCCGTCCTCGAGGATGTCGACTTCGATGCCCTTCAGCACGGTGATCCCGGACAGCTCCTGGTTGAGCGCATCGATTTCGTCGATCTGGCGCGCAAGCCGAGTCGGATCCAGCCCGTGCGCCACCGTGAGCCGGCGCGAGTGTTCGGTAATCGCGAGATAGGCGAGCCCGGCCGCTTTCGCCGCCTGCGCCATTTCCGCGATGCTGTTGTGACCGTCGCTCGCCTTCGAGTGCGCGTGCAGATCGCCTTTCAGGTCGGCGAGTTCGACCAGCCGGGGAAGCCGTCCGGCGCGCGCCGCTTCGATCTCGCCGCGGTCTTCCCGCAACTCGGGAGGAATGTACGGCAGGCCGACCGCACGGTAGACCGATTCCTCGGTCTCGCCCGCGACGCGCCGCTCGCCGCGGAACACCCCGTACTCGTTGATCTTGAGCCCCTTGGCCTGGCCGAGCTTGCGGATCGCGATGTTGTGGGCTTTCGAGCCGGTGAAGTAATGCAATGCCGCACCATAGCTTTCGCGCGCCACCACGCGGATGTCCACCTGCAGCCCGGCGCGCAGCATTACACTGCTTCGCGTCTCGCCGTGGCTCATGACTTCGCCGACTTCCTCGTAACCTACGAAGCGGTCCATCACCGGGCTGCCGGATTCGGCGGTCACCAGAATGTCGAGATCGCCCACGGTTTCGCGCATGCGGCGGAAACTTCCCGCCACGACCACGTCTTGCACTCCGGGGACCTTGCTCAGGTAGCGCAGCAGCGGTTCGGCGTGTTGCGCGGCCACGGCGAGCTTGAGGCGCTTCGCCTGGCTCAGATGCGCCTGAACCGCTTCGAGGATGTGGTTTTCGATCTTCGCGCCGAACCCCGGCAACTGCCGGATGCGCCCGTCGCGCGCGGCGCGCAGCAGTTGCTCGAGGGTCTGGACTTCGAGGTCCTGGTAGAGCATGCGCACCCGCTTCGGTCCCAGACCCGGAATCCTGAGCAGTTCGGCCACCGCCGGCGGCACCTCGTGGCGCAGCCGGTCGAGGAAGCTGCATTTGCCGGTCTGCACGATCTCCCGGACCTTGGCCGCGAGGTCGTGGCCGATGCCCGGAAGCGACTCTAGGTCCTCGCCGCGCTCGACCATCGCCTTCAGGTCCTTGCCCAGTTCTCCGACGGTGCGCGCCGCGTTGCGGTAGGCCCGGATGCGAAACGGGTTCGCGCCCTGGATGTCGAGCAGATCGGCGATCTCGCCGAAGATCGCGCTGATGGTGGCGTTGACGACCGGCATGCGGGGTGGAGCGCGGGGCAGTCCGCCGCTCAGGTCTTGCCGTAGTCGAGCGGCCAGCGCGGGCCGAGGAAGTCGAGCACGGCGCGCTCGAACGCGCGGGAGTAGTGGCGCCAGACGGGGTCGCCGCGGTCCAGCTTGTTCAGCCGCTGGAAGCGCAGGTTGACCTCCGGTCCGAACGCGAGCTCGGCCTCCCGGTAGCGCAGGTGCTCGCGCTCGGCCCCCGGGTCGTCGGCGAACGTCAGCCACTCCGCGCTGAACGCATCCTGCGTGCGTTCCAGCTCGTGCGCGAGTTCCGGCTCCACCGGGATCGGATCGATCGGCCGTGCCGTGCCGGAGGTGAGATCGAAGCGCCAGCCGCCGTAGAGGTCGGATCCCTCGGTGACATACAGCATCGTGCGCGCGGCGCTGTAAAACGCCTCCAGTTTGAAATATGCCGCGGACATGGTCGAGTCGGCCGCGCCGATCCACCAGCCGTAGAGATCCGGGTCTTTCTTCAGGTATACGAGCGCACAGGCGAGCGCCACTCCTCTCGGTACGTATGCGAGATGCACTTGCGGGGTCATATCCCGGGCGAGCCGGTCAGAACCGGTCGAAACGCGCCCGGGGTTCGCGGCGGGCGTTCGCCCATTCGTGCGCCCGGGCGATGCCGACCCGGATGCAGAAACCTTCCTCGTGTCCTTCGCGCAGCAGCGCGTTGGCGATCTCGATCGCCTTCGCCCGGATGCGCGGGTCGAGGTGGTTCATCGCGGGCGGGTAGCGGTCTTCCGACCAGGGCATAGCCTCACCGGCTCCAGTGGACGCGGATGCGGTACTCGTTCGGGCTGTATTGCACCTCGAGGCTGCCGTGCCATGCGTTATGGATGGCGTCGCCGATCAGCCGCGCCATGCGCAAGTCGGTGGTGTCGATCACGGTGCCGCCGCTCTCCTCGCGGATGTCCATGATGCGCTGCATCGGGTGCTCTGCCTTCTCCCGCTCCGCCTGCGTGCGCGCAAGGTTGAGCACCTCGTCGCGGTGCGCGGCGAAATACTCGCCGGAGAGCGTCACGGTGCCCGCGGGAAAGCGATCGCGCGTGCGTTGGCAGGCGGGACATACCGTCTCATGCGCGCCGGCGGGGCGCGGCGTCCACCGCCAGCGACCGTCCGCGTAGACCGCGCCGCAATCGGAACAGACGGTGGGCTCCCGGAGCTTGTCGCGCGGATGGTAGGGGTCGTGGCCGACCTCTTCGATCTGGCGGTCCAAGTGGTGCTTCTGATGAGAGCGTGGTTGCGATTTGCTCATGATTTCTTCCCGGATTGCTGAATCATTTTCGCGCCCCGGCTGCGGGGCGCGCAGTACGGTTGCGGGCGCGATGGCGACTCGCGGCCTCTTCCAGCCTGTGCCTCGCCGCGTCGAAGGCGTCGTTCACCGCCGCGTAGACGTCCTCCTCCTCGTTGCGATCGATCACGATTTCCTCTCCCGGCACGCGCAATGCAACGCGGACGTGGAACAGATTGCCCTGCTGCTTGTGCCGATGCGGCTGCCCGACGGTGACGTGGCAGCGCAGGAGGTGCGGATGGAAGTGCTCGAGCCGGTTGGCCCGCTCGAGGATCTTGCGCTCCAGCGCCTCGGAGCGGGACAGGTCGTGGAAGACGATCTGGACGGATGGCTGCACATCTGTCTCCCGTCAGACCACCGCCTGCCGCGCAATGCGCTCCTGCCGCGCTTCGCGCGAAATCATCCCGGCGAGCGCCGACATCTCCTCGGCAAGCAGCAGCAGAATGTCGTCCGCCGCCACCAAGCCGACCAGGACCCCTTCCCTGTCGACCACCGGCAGCCGCCGCACTCCCTTGAGCCGCATCAGATCCACCGTTTCCGCCACGCCGCCGTCCTCGCGCACCGACGTCAGCTCGGCGCTCATCACGTCGCCCGCCAGGATCGCCGCCGCATCCAGGCCCGGCGCGACCACCGCGACCGTAATGTCCCGGTCGGTCAGGATGCCGACGGGCGCGGGTTTGCCCTTTGCCTCGTCCACCACCACCAGGCTGCCGACGTGGTGCTCGCGCATCAGCTTCGCCGCGGCGGCCACGCTTTCCGTCTTACGGACGTAGACTACCGTGCGGCTGCAAATCTCTCCGATTGCCATGACGGGGACTCCTCTGTTTTCCGGTACGCAGTGTCCACCGGCGCGCGATCGGGGGTATTGACCCAGATCAACGCCTTGCGCCGGCCGCATCCTGATCGAAGGCCGCACGGGGAGCGCGCGCTTCCTGCCCGGCCGGCAGGGAGGACGGAGGCATAGGGGTGAGCGAAAGATGGGAGCACTTCGCGCACGAATCCGATATCAGCGTCCGGGGCGTCGGGCCCACCCTGGCGCAGGCCTTCGAGCAGGCGGCGATCGCCCTGACCGCCGTCGTGACGGAGCCGGGCAGCGTGCGCTGCGCGCGCACCGTGGAGATCGCCTGCGAGAACAGCGAACCTGTTCGTCGCCTGGCTCAATGCGCTGGTGTTCGAGATGGCGACGCGGCGCATGCTGTTCGGGCGGTTTGACGTGCGCATCGACGGCTCCCGGCTCAGGGCGACGGCTTGGGGCGAGCCGGTCGAGATGTCGCGGCATCACCCCGCGGTCGAGGTGAAGGGGGCGACGCTGACCGAGCTGCGCGTTGCCCGCGAGCCCTCGGGCGAGCGGTCGCGCAGTGCGTGGTGGACGTCTGATGGAACTTTCGCGGCTCGAAAGACGCGCCGCATTCGAATGGGAGCTTCCCCGGCAGGCAGGAATGCGGGTGCCCGGGGTGATTTTCGCGAGCGAGCGGCTGGTGCGCGAGATGGACGAGAAGGTCCGGCAGCAGGTCGCCAATGTGGCAAGCCTGCCCGGCATCGTGAAGGCGTCCTATGCGATGCCCGACGCGCACTGGGGCTACGGGTTTCCGATCGGTGGCGTGGCCGCGTTCGATCCCGCCGAAGGCGGCGTGGTCTCCGCCGGCGGCGTGGGCTTCGGCATCTCGTGCGGCGTGAGCTGCCTGCATACCGGGCTCGCATTGGCGGAGCTCAAGCGTCATCAGGAACGGATCGCGGATACGCTCTACCGTCGCATTCCCGCGGGCGTGGGCAGCACCGGCAGGATCGTCTTGTCGGAGGCCGAGATGCAGGCGATGCTGGCCGGCGGTCGCCTCAACTGCCTTCGAGGACGAAGGAAATCTTGGCGTTGATCCGGTATTGCGCGATCTTGCCGTTTTCGACGGAGGCCTCGAAGTCCTTGATGTAGATCGACTTGATGTTGCGAACGCTTTTCGATGCCTCGCGCAGCGCCACTTGGGCGGCATCCTCCCAGCTCTTGTTCGATTGCGCCAGGACTTCGATCACCTTCAGCATGGTCATGGCTGATCTCCTTTCAACTTCCGGTCGCCGACAGGCAGCGGTGCGCGAACCGCCACCGACGCATGGGAAGGGCACGGACAGCGCGGCACGCCGGCCGGCGCCTTGCGATCATGCGTGCACGCTTTTTTCGGGAGTGCCGGCCGCAGCCGGCGTCAGCTGCTCCAATCGCCCGATGGCCGCCCGCAATGTCTCGTAGAGCTCGTCCATCCAGTATGCGCCGGCCGCGGTAAGCGGCCGTCCCAGCTGCCGCGCCCGCTCGAGCCTGATCATGCAACTGCGCACGTCCAGGGCGTCTTGCGCGGACAGCGCATCCAGATCGATCGGAAGGACGGAGTCGACACGGCAATTGCGCAAGGACCGCAGGAATTCCCTCCACCCGCTCAGCACTTCCGACGCCGTGCCGGCTTTCTCGACGGCGGATTTGTTGGGGATCATCGAACTTGCCTCGACAGTGATGCGCAAAACGCAGAGTTTCGCGCAGCGTCTCAACGCCCGGTGCCGGCCGGCAGGGAAAACGGCTGCGGCGCCGCGGCATCGAGGTTCTCGATTTCGCATCCCATGAGCCGAACCGCGATCTGGAATTGCTTCGGAATCACTTTGTACGCATCGTAGATCACAGTCGCCGTGCCGTCGTCGGGGGAAATTTCCACGCCCTCGACGCCCCGAATGACGCTCAACGCCCGCTCCACGCCCATGATCGACGCGCAGGAGTTCATGCCCCTGATTTTCAAATTGGCTGTGTCCATCGACTGTTCCCCGTTCGATTCTGTGAAACGCCTATGCTGACAATGACCTGCTGCCACCTCTTCAATCATCAATTACTCAGCATAGATTTTCGGCGCGGCGATGCCTTGATCTGCGTCAAATGCACGGACCGCCGGCGACGGGGCAGGTGACGGTTACCCTTGCCAGCCGGCTCTTACGCGCTGCCGGTCAGCGCGCCGGACAAGGCCTGCAGCAACGATTGCGACAGCGTCTCGGGCGCCATCGGCCCGCCGAGCAATTGCGCGCAGGACGACGTGATCCTGGCCAGCATCGCGGCGTGCTGGCGCGGCTGCCCCAGTACCTCGCACAGCACTCCCCATGGACACGGCCCGACCAGGACCGCGGAAGAAAAGAGCACCCCGCTGCGCCGGCGGGCCTGGGACAGGCCGACGATCTTGCCGCCACCGGCCTCGACCTCCCAGTGCGACAGGCTCGCGAAGCAAGCCCAGGAAAGCGATTCCTCGTTGCGCGTTTGGGCGGTCGGCACGGCGCGGGCTTCTATGCCGGCGTCCTGCAGCCATGCGGCATGGGCGAGCCCGAACCAGCGAAAGCTTTGCGGGATGCTCTCGACGATGTAGGGGTGTCGCGGCGGCAGCACGACCGAGCTTCCAATGAGCCAGGGCCCGGCGAGGACCGCGCCGCCTCCGGTCGGGCGCACGCACAGTTCCATCTGCAATGCCGCGGCGCGAGCGGCCAACTCGCTGCGCGCGCGCTGCGCGCAGCCCAGCACCACGGCCGGTTTTGGATACGTCCAGACACGCAGCAGCGGCGCGGCGACGGTTTCGCGCAGCGCGGATCCGATCCAGCGCTGCTCCTCGATTGCGCCGGTCCCGCAACCGGCGGCGCGGACCGATGGCCCGGACGCGGATTCCTTGTTTCCCATCGCGACTGCCGCGGAACACCGGCCGGATTCCGACAGCGAAACCTCAGTCCGCGCCGCAACAGGCCGAGACATGGCGTGTTTTCACCGCCTCCCGGGCTTCATTCCTTCTTTTTGTGAAATTCCGTCCACGCTTTCTCGAAGCTCGACGACATCGCCTTCCATGCTTCCTCGAAGCCTTTGCTCATCTGGCTCCATGCAGACTGGCTGGACTGCTGGATCTCCTGCATGCGCTTCATCATGTCTTCGCGCTGCTTCTGGAAGTTCTGGAGCTGGGACTGGTACTGGGCCTTGACGTTGGCCTGGGCCTTCTGCATCTCTCCTTCCCATTGCTTGAGCCTGGCGTTCCATTCATCGAGCTGCTGCTTCATCTTCTCGACATATTCGTCACGGTTCATGGTCTGCTCTCCTTCGGCGATAAGCTCGCTATGCTTTGGATATAGAACACGACGGCGCGATCCGCCAGAAGTTCGACGTCTGAAGCCCGGGGCGAACTGCCAAGTACGCCAAGGACACGAAGTTAGAGCAGGAACAGCGAGGAACGAAGTCCTGAACCACGCAGGAAACGGAGGAAAACAACACAGGATCTCAAACCGCCGAGAGTACCAGGAGCACCAGGTAATTCCGCTTCAAGTTCTTGCCTTGTGTTCCTGGTGATCTTGGTGCTTGAGTCCGTTTGGCTTCTCGATGGCGAGAGCGGCGTCAGGCGGGCGTCGGGGAGACGGCAAGCGAGATCCGCAGGAGCGAAACCGGCTGCGAGGCGATGAGACGCAGTGTCACCGCCTGCATGATCTTCTCGAAGCCGCCCTCCGACTGCGAGACGGTGTGGTGCGGCCCGGCGTGGACGGACACCGGCTGCGAGGCGAGGAGCACGATCCTGCCGCGCAGGACGTCGTCCTCGAGTACGAGCGTGCGCGGACCGTTCCAGTTGAAGCTCTGGCCGAAGCCGCCGGCCGCGGCTCCTTCCAGCACATAGCGGCCGAGCAATCCGTCGCAGCTCGGCATCGCCAGATTGATCTCGGTTTCGATCTCGATCGGCGGGCCGGAAACGCGGTATTCGGCCGTCAACGAATTGCCTTCGATCGCGATACTCTTCGTCAGGCCGAGCCGTTCGTTCGCGAACACGACCCGCTCGACGGAGGCGTTCAGCAGCGTGTAGTTGACCCAGACGAACGCCTCGCCTTGCTGGGCGCGATCGACAAAGAGCGCCCGCGGGCGGGAATCCGGGACGAGATCGTCCGGGGACACCGGGTGGCGGAAGCTGACCCGATCGTGCGCCGACGCGATTCCGGCGCCGCCGTGGACGCCGGTCGCGCCCTCGACGATCTTCCGGTAGTAGTGCTCGGTGCGGCGCGCGAGCGTATCGCCGAAATTGTGCCGCAGGGCGTAGGCGTCGAGCTCGTGCACCGCGCCCCAGCCGTCGTCGCGGATCACCGCCTGCAGCGTGCCGTTGGAGAGGAAGATTTCCTCCTTGCCGTCGAAATCGGCATCGGCGCGCACGATCGCCGGCCGGCGGCCGGCGCGGTCGAGCAGCGCCTCCAGCTCCACGATCGCGTTCCAGACCGCTCGCCGCAGATGCGGCAGGTACAGGCCGCCGAACAGGCCGTGCCAGTACGCGTCATTGGCCTGGGCGAGGTGCAGCAGCGAGCGCATTTGCGGCGTGATCTTGCGCCGGGGAAGCGCGGCCATCCGATCGGAAAGCGCCAGCATGCGCTTGTGCATCCAGTTCGATTCCGCGTAGCGCGTGATGAAGTTGCGCCAGATCCCGCCACGGATAAAGGCCTTGCGCGCGCCGTACCGGCCGGCGGCCTTCTCCTGCGCGACGAGATCCGCCCAGTCGTGCGCCTGCTCCGGGGGCAGCGTCCACTCGTTCATCTCGATGTACGAGGTGGTGGGCAGATAGACCGTGCCCCGCGTTGCGTGGATTCGGTGGTGCTCGCGGTAGAGCGTGGGCTCGATGAGCGCCGAGCCGAGCACGCCCTCGATGAAATGCTCCAGCCATTTTCTTTCGTACACCCAGTCGTAGGTCTCGGGCCAGATGCCGAACTTCTCGATATCGTCGAAGTACACCGCCGCGCCGCTGCTTTCTTCCGCGGCGAGCGATTCGAGGAATCGCACCGCCTCGTCGGCGGGCGAGAACGGGAAGCGGTAGCGCAGCGCCTCCGAGATCGGGAACAGGTCGAGCCTGGCGCCGCCCTCCTCGGTGGTGAAGCGGCCGGTCAGCTCGTGCGCATATTTCCCGGCGCACAGGAAGTGGTAGTCGTCGACGGTGACGTATTCGATGCCCGAGGCGGCGAGCGAGGTCGCAACCGACGATTCCCATACGCGCTCGGTGAGCCAGGCGCCGCCCGGGCGCTGCCCGAATGCCCGCTCGAGGCGCTCCGAGAGTGCGGCGAGCTGCGACAGGCGGTCGCGCTCCGGGATCGCCGCCAGGACCGGCTCGGTGTCTCCGCCGCCGAACATCTCCGCCTGGCCGCGCGCGACCATCTCGCGCAGCTTTTCCATGTCCTGCGGATACCTGCGCAGCAGGTAGTCGAGCAGCCAGCCGCTGAAGTGGACCGCGAACTTGAACGCCGGGTAGCGGTAGACGGTCTCGAGATAGGGCTTGTAGCAGCGCGCATGCGCGGTGTCGAGCACGCTTTCGAAGTTGCCCGCGGGCTGGTGCGCGTGCACGCCGAATAGCAGCGAAATCTGTCTGGTCATGAAGTAGAACCTTGAACCACGGAGGACACGGAGGAAAAGCGAGAAGACCGGGAGTGAGTACCAAGACATCGTGGCACGAAGGAATTCTCGGATTTCGTCCTTCTTCGCGCCGTGGCGGTTCGCTTTCGGTTTTCCTCCGTGTCCTCCGTGGTCAAACTTTCGTTGCTACGATGCGCGGCGCATCGCGCCGCCCATCTCGGCCTTGCCTCCCCCCGTGCTCACCGGATGGCTCAGCTGATCGGGCACGGGAAGGTGCAGCAGCTTGTACAGCGCCGCGAGATTCCTGCGGAAGATCCGGTCGAAGGTCGCGACGGCGTCCTGCGGATTGTAATCGCCGAACCACCAGAACCAGTCCGAACCCTCGCAAATGCCGAGCAGGGTCTGCGCCGCGGCCGCCTCCGGTTCGATGAGCCTGCCGCTCGCCATGACGAGATCATATCCCTGCTTTGCCGTACAAAGCAGATTCCAGGCGCGATTCTTGTCCGCCGATCCGATCCAGGTAGAAAAGTTTCCGTACACCCAGCTTCCGGCCACCACTTCTTCGAGCGTGGCGAAACGCTCCTCGCGTTGCGCCTCGGGCAGGGCGCCCAGGTGATCGAGGTAGCCGGACGGCGTCCAGGTGCGGATCTCCGGGCGAGACTCGAGCGCTTCGTACAGCTCGTCGAGAAAATAAAATCCGTTGTAAGGATAGAACTCCCAGGCATTCTCGCCGTCGAGCATGATGCACACCAGCGGCGTGCCGTCCTGCGGCGCGCGCGCGCGAATCGCATCGAGCTCGGCCATGAAATGCTTGACCGCGTCGCGGCCATGCCATTTCGAGTATTCGAACCCGATCAGATCCGACAGTCGGTCGTCGCGGAACAGGCAGGCCAGACGCGCATCCGGGCCGATGCGATATGGCTTGTAGAGGAACTCGTCGCGGGGCGGCAGCTCGCCTCGCGCCCGCGTCAGGCTGTGCGCGAGCACACCTTCGCCGCTCGCGGCCCACTGGAGACCGGCGCCGGCGACCGTGGCCAGGAACTCGCTCGAGATCGCGCCTTCGGCGGGCCACATGCCTCGCGGCGGTGCGCCGAAACGGCGGGCGTGCGACTTCATGGCGCAGTCGATGTGCCAGCGCAGGCGATTGCGCCCGCCGGGATACTGCTCGAAGTCCGGCAGCGGCAGCTCGGGTTGCGCCTGATGCGCAGACCGCAGGTCGAGCAGCAGCGGGCCGATCGGGTGATAGTGCGGAGTGGTCGAGATCTCCACCTGTCCGCTTTCCGAGAGCCTGCGGTAACGGGGCAGGAGATCCCCGATCAGGGAGCCGATCAGATCGAACAACGCGCGCCGATCCTCGAAGCTGAAGCGTTCGCCCTTGGCCATCAGGGACGGGATCAGCTCGTGGCTGCGGCGCACCGTCTCCCCGGTCCAGGACAGGTGATACCAGACGAGCAGGTCGCCGAGATAGCTCGAAGACAGATAACGCTCCGCCTCCAGGCCCTGCTCCTGCATGTACTGGTAGATGTCGTACAGCCGCTTGTAAGGGGCGAACGGCTCGATCATCTTGCGGTGATTGGCGTGGAAGCAACGGTCGACGATAAGCCGCCGCTCCTCCGGCGCCAGCGTCGACAGGTCCGGTCGCGCGATCAGGCTGAGCAGCGGGTCCCGCACCTCGCCGCTGCCGAACTGCTGCGCGTACTGCTCGAGCTGGTCGAGCAGCACCGGCACCAGGTTCACTGCGGCGCGCATCTTCGGATGCCGCTCGAGATGCGCCGCCATGTCGGTGTAATCCTTTATCGCGTGCAGATAGATCCACGGCAGCGAGAATTCGCCGCTCGCGGGATCGCGCAAGTCCGGCTGGTGCATGTGCCACAGCAGGACCAGGTCGAGCTTCTTGTCGTCGGCCATCTATGCGCTGGGCGAGGCGCGCCTATCTCTGGTGGAAGACCTTCTGGCCGAGCATCTCGGGCGTGATCAACGTGACGCCCTTTTCCGAGACATGGAAGCGTCTGCGGTCCTCCTCCGGATCGACTCCCACCTGCAGACCGGCGGGCAAGACGCAGCGCTTGTCGACCACGCAGTGCCTGAGGACGCAATGGTGTTCCACGGTGGCGTCGGGCAGGATCACCGAGTCCTCGACGCGCGAATAATCGTCCACCCTCACGTTCGAGAACAGCAGGGAGCGGTACACCGCGGCGCCGCTGATGATGCAGCCGCCGGACACCACCGAGTCCACCGCCATGCCGCGGCGGCCCTCGTCGTTGAACACGAACTTCGCCGGCGGGAGCTGCTCCTGATAGGTCCAGATCGGCCAGTCGCGGTCGTACATGTTGAGGTCGGGCGTCACGCGGGTCAGATCCAGGTTCGCTTCCCAGTAAGCATCCAGCGTGCCCACGTCCTTCCAGTACGGCAGCTTGCCGGGTTCGGAGACGCAGCTCTCGGAAAAGCGGTGCGCGAACACGCGGTAGCGCGGCACCGCGTGCGGGATGAGGTCCTTGCCGAAATCGTGGCTCGATTCCACGTTGCGAGTGTCGTGCTGGAGCTGCTCGTAGAGAAACCGGGTATTGAAGACGTAGATGCCCATCGACGCCAGCGCGCGCGTCGGGTCGCCGGGAATCGGCCTGGGATGCGCGGGCTTCTCGTTGAACTCGGTGACACGAAGATCAGTGTCCACGCTCATGACGCCGAATGCGACCGCCTCGTGCAGCGGCACTTCGAGGCACCCCACCGTCATGTCGGCCTGCTTGGCGACGTGGTAGCCGAGCATCTTGCCGTAGTCCATCTTGTAGACGTGATCGCCGGCCAGGATCAGGATGTAATCCGGTTCGTAGGAACGGATGATGTCGAGGTTCTGATACACCGCGTCCGCGGTGCCCAGGTACCAGCTTTCCTCCGAGGTCCGCTGCGACGCCGGCAGCACGTCCACGAACTCGTCGAACCGGCCGTCGAGAAAGCTCCATCCGCGCTGCAGATGACGGATCAGGCTGTGCGATTTGTATTGCGTGGCCACCCCGATCTTACGGATGCCGGAATTGACGCAATTCGAAAGCGGAAAATCGATGATGCGGAACTTTCCGCCGAACGGCACCGCCGGCTTGGCGCGCCAGTCGGTCAGGTTCTTGAGCCGGCTGCCGCGGCCGCCGGCCAGAATCAGCGCATAGGCGTTCTTGGTGATGAGGCTGACGAAGCGCTGCGCGGGATCGTTCATGTCTTCCTGGCGCAGGCGGCTGGGCGATCCGTTGTCCGGTTTCATGATTTGCTCCTCCCCCCTCCTGATCGCCGGCGCGGGTACGAAGCGGGCCGGGTGCAAGTCCTTGTAGACAGGGGGCAATAGTTTTGTGTCTCACCCGTATAATAGGACCCCGGTGCGTCCGCCGCCATCCGTGCGGCGGTTCGTTTTTTTCCGGCGCTCATTTTTTCCACCATGACCTTCGCGGCTGCGTCCGATCCGCATTTAGAGTTGCTCGTCACCGCGCGCGTTCATCTGCCGCACCAGGTACTCGGGCTGCAGAGGGAGGCGGGCGGCTTCCGGCTGCGCGCGATCCGGCCCCATGCGGAGGCGATGTGGCTGAAGACTTCGGCCGGATTCGAGCCGATGACGCGCCTGCATGCCGCGGGCGTGTTCGAGTGGAGAGGCCAGATGGCGCCGCCCGCGCCGGTGACGCTGAAGGCGCGCGAGCACCGCGCGGATGTCGAGTTCTGCGACCCGTACTCGTTCGCGCCGGCGATTAGCGCACAGGATCTGTATCTGTTCAATGAGGGCACGCTGCATCAGGCGTATCGCGTGCTCGGCAGCCATCCCGATCGGCGCGACGGCGTGAGCGGGGTCCGATTCGCGTGCTGGGCGCCCAACGCGGAGCGGGTTTCGGTGGTCGGCGACTTCAACCAGTGGGACGGGCGCGTGCACCCGATGTCGGTGCACGGATCGAGCGGCGTGTGGGAGCTGTTCATTCCCGGGCTCGAGCCGGGCACCTTGTACAAGTTCGAGCTTCGCAACCGCGCCAGCGGCGAGGTGCTCGTGAAGACCGACCCGTACGCGCAGACCTTCGAGCTGCGCCCGGGCACCGCGGCGCGGGCGGCCGCCGGCTCGCGCCACGCATGGCGCGACGGCGAGTGGATGGCAAAACGGGCGGCCTGGGACTGGCTGCACGCGCCGATCAACATCTACGAGCTGCATCCGGGATCCTGGCGGCGGCACCCGGACGGGCGTATCTACACCTGGGCCGAGATTGCGCAGGCGCTGATTCCCTACGTGAAGGAGCAGGGCTTCACGCATATCGAGCTGCTTCCGGTTTCCGAGCATCCGCTCGACGAGTCCTGGGGCTATCAGACCACCGGCTACTTCGCCGCGACCAGCCGCTACGGCGGCCCCGACGAGCTGCGCGCGTTCGTCGATGCCTGCCACCTCGCCGGCATCGGCGTGATCCTCGACTGGGTGCCGGCGCACTTCCCGACCGATTCGTTTGCGCTGGCGCGCTTCGACGGCACCGCGCTGTACGAGCACGAAGATCCGCGCCGCGGTTTCCACCAGGACTGGGGCACCCACATCTTCAACTACGGCCGCAAGGAGGTGCGCTCGTTCCTGCTTTCCAGCGCGCACTACTGGCTCGCCGAATTCCACGCCGACGGGCTGCGCGTCGATGCCGTTGCCTCGATGCTCTATCTCGACTACTCGCGCACGGACGGCGAGTGGCTGCCGAACGAGTTCGGCGGGCGCGAGAACCTGGATGCGATCGGCTTCCTGCGCGAGATGAACGTGATGGTGCATCGGGAATTCCCGGGCGCGCTCACTTGCGCGGAGGAGTCCACCGCCTGGCCGATGGTGTCGCGGCCGACTTATCTCGGCGGCCTGGGCTTTTCGCTCAAGTGGAACATGGGCTGGATGAACGACACGCTGCGCTATTTCTCGCGCGCGCCGGTCTATCGCCGATTCCATCACGACGAGCTGACCTTCGGCCAGCTCTACGCCTACACCGAGAATTTCCTGCTGCCGCTATCGCACGACGAAGTGGTGCACGGCAAGGGCTCGCTGCTGGCGAAAATGCCGGGCGATCCCTGGCAGCAGTTCGCGGAACTGAGGCTGCTGTTCGTCTGGCAGTACACCACGCCCGGCAAGAAGCTCAACTTCATGGGCAACGAATTCGGCCACGGGCGGGAATGGCGGGTGCAGTGGGAGCTCGACTGGCACCTGCTCGCGATCGACTGGCACCAGGGCGTCCAGCAGTGCGTGCGCGACCTGTCGCGGCTGTACCGCGACCTGCCGGCG
The DNA here is from genome assembly GCA_035651315.1 of Burkholderiales bacterium. GTDB lineage: Bacteria > Pseudomonadota > Gammaproteobacteria > Burkholderiales > Eutrophovitaceae > DASRFY01. The sequence goes on along the minus strand of DASRFY010000064.1, from coordinate 42,043 downwards.
TTGCACGACCTGGACTTCGAGCAGGCCGGCTTTCACTGGGTCGACTGCCACGACGCCGATCAATCGGTGCTGGTCTACGAGCGGCGCGCGCGCGACGGCTCGTTCGTCATCGTGGCGCTCAACTTCACGCCGGTGCCGCGCCATGGTTACCGCATCGGAGTGCCGGCGCCCGGCACGTATCGCGAGGTGTTCAACAGCGACTCCCGCTATTACCGCGGCAGCGACCTCGGCAACGGCGAGCTGCGAGCGGAAACCGCGCCCTGGATGGGACGTCGGCACTCGATCGCCATGACGCTGCCGCCGCTGGCGGGCATCATTCTGCAAAGAACGTGAATGCCCTGAATGCCGTGACTCGTACATTCAGTCGATTCCGGGCCGCAATCCGCTTCTTTTGAATCCCGGGTCTCGAGTCCGCGTCGGCGGCGCGGGGTTTCGTTACGACATGCACGATATTCACGGTATTCACGACCGTAACGTTCCAACCCGAGCGCCGGAACAATCATCAACAACATGGCCGACGACAAGCTGAAGGTGCTCTTCGCGACTTCCGAAGTCGCGCCGCTCGTCAAGACCGGCGGACTGGGAGACGTGTCGGGCGCGCTGCCGCCGGCGATCGCAGGCCTGGGAGCGGACGTGCGGGTGCTCGTGCCCGGCTATCGGCAGGTCATGGAAGCGCTCAAGACCAAGGGCCGCGCGGCGGTGCTGCCGGCCCTGTCCGGATTGCCGCCTGCGCACCTGCTCGCGTCCAAGCTTCCCTCCGGCGTGCCGCTGCTGGTGATCGATTGCGCGATCTACGACCGTCCCGGCGGCCCTTATCAGGACGCCGCGGGTCGCGACTGGCCGGACAACGACCTGCGATTCGGCCTGTTGTCCTATGTCGCCGCCCTGCTGTCCGCTTCGGGATCGCCGTATCCCTGGGCGCCGGACATCGTTCACTGCAACGACTGGCAAACGGGTCTCGCGCCGATCTATCTGCGCTACACGGATGGCCGCAAGGCGAAGACGGTGATCACGATCCACAACCTCGCCTACCAGGGTATTTTCCCGCCCGAGGCCGTGGCCAGGCTGGGTCTTCCGAAGCAGGCCTTCGGAATCGACGGCGTGGAGTACTACGGCAACATGTCTTTTCTCAAGGCTGGACTGCAGTGGGCGGACCATATCACCACCGTCAGCCCGAGCTATGCGCAGGAAATCCAGCACGAGCCGCTCGGCATGGGCATGCAGGGCCTGCTTTCGCATCGGCGGGCGGTGCTCACCGGGATCCTCAACGGCATCGATGTCGACGCCTGGGATCCCGACAACGATCCTTATATCGAGCGCTACTACAACGCGAGCCGCCTGGCGCAGAAAGAAGACAACCGCAAGGCGCTGCGCGCGCGGCTGCGGCTGGCAGACGAGCCGGAGGTTCCGCTGTTCGCAACCGTCGGCCGGCTCACGCACCAGAAGGGATTGGACGTGCTGGCGGACGTCGCGGCCGAATTGATCGGGTTTCCCGCTCAGCTCGCCGTCCTCGGCGCGGGGGACGCGCAGCTGCAGAGCCGCTTCCTGTCGCTGGCGCGGTCGCATCGCGGAAAGATCGCCGCCCACATCGGTTTCGACGAAGGGCTGTCACATCAGATCGAGGCCGGGGCGGACATCTTCGTGATGCCTTCGCGCTACGAGCCCTCGGGGCTGAATCAGATGTACAGCCAGCGTTACGGCACGCCGCCGGTGGTGCATGCGACAGGAGGGCTGAAAGATTCGGTGGTGGATGCCACGCCGCAGGCGATCGCGGCGAAGACGGCGAGCGGATTCGCTTTCGCGCCGCTCGGCCCCGAAACCTTGCTCGCCGCCTGCCGCCGCGCCGCCCACGCCTATCGCAACAAGCGCCTGTGGCGGCAGATCCAGAAAAACGGCATGGCGCGCGATTTTTCCTGGCAAGCGAGCGCGCGCCAGTACCTGCAGCTGTACCACGAGTTGATGCGCTAAATCGCCGGCAACGGGCTACAATCATCAATCCCGGCAACCCGGGCCCGGCAGCCCGGCCCGCAGCCAAAAAAACCAGACGGATGGAGGCCACGCAATGATCGGAGATCGGATCGAAGTCAACATCGCCGGCGGACTCGACATATCCCTGCCGCGCATGGTGCACGTGCGTCAGAAGTTCAGGACGCCCAAGGTGGACAGCGTAACCCGCGTTGTCGTCGAGCAATTCAAGCGTCCCGAGGTTCGCGGCAAGGTCAGGCCCGGCATGACGATCGCGGTGGGCTGCGGTTCGCGCGGCATTGCCAACATCGCCGAGTGCGCACGAGCCGTCGTCGGCGAGCTCAAGGCGCTCGGCGCGAAGCCCTTCATCTTCCCGGCGATGGGCAGCCACGGCGGCGCAACCCCGGAAGGCCAGCGCGAAGTGCTCGAAGGCTATGGCATCACCGAAGACTACGTCGGCTGCCCGATCCGTTCCCAGATGGAGGTGGTGGAGCTCGGCAAGGTCGACGGCATGCCGGTATACATGGACAAGCTCGCGGCCGCGGCGGACGCGGTGGTGCTGATTCCCCGCATCAAGCCCCACACCAATTTCCGCGCGCCGATCGAGTCCGGCATCGTGAAAATGCTCACCATCGGAACGGGCAAGATCACGGGCGCCACCGAGCTGCACACCTACGGCATGGATACCTTCGGCGAGCTGCTGCCGAAGGCCGCGAAGTTCATCATGTCGAAGAAGAATTTCCTGTTCGGCGTGGCGATGGTGGAAAACGCCGCCGACGAGACCGCGATCGTGGAGATCGTGCCCGCGGAGCAGGTGTTCGAACGCGAACCGAAATTGCTCGGCAAGGCGAAGGAACTGATGCCGCGGCTGCAATTCGACGAGATCGACGTGCTGGTCGTGGAGAAGCTCGGCAAGAACATCTCCGGCTCCGGCATGGATCCGAACATCACCGGACGCAACTGCCGCTTCGTGGAGTGGAACATGAGGCCCTTCGTGAAGAAGATCGCGGTGCTGGGGCTCACGCCCGAGACCCACGGCAACGCCTGCGGGATCGGCGCCGCCGACGTCACCACGATGAAGCTGTACCGGGAACTGGACGTCGCCAAGACCTACGCAAACATCATCACCTCGACCTATCTGGACGGCGGCGCGATCCCGATCGTCATGAACACCGACGAGGACGCGATCCGCCTGGCGGTGAAGACCGTGGTGCGGGTGAAGCCCCAGGACACCAGGATCGTGCGCATCCCGAACACGCTCGAGATCGTGGACATCCATGTCTCCGAGCCGCTGATGAAGCATGTAAAGGCGAATCCGTCAATGTTCGAGATCCTCGGCGATCCGGAGCCCTTCAAGTTCGATGCCAAGGGCAATCTCTACCCGATGCTCGCCAAGGCGCACGAGCCGGTTCACGCCTGATCGGGTGGCGTCGTCGCAGCAGTCGGGTTGGGGAGCGCGTCCGCGCCCGACCTGAGCAGGGGTCCCATGCACATTCACCTCGATGCGGTCGGCGGCGTCGCCGGCGACATGTTCATCGCCTCGATCCTGGACGCGTTCCCGGACCTGCGCGAGGGGATGCTGCAGGCGATCCGCGCCGCCGGGCTGCCGCCCGATGTGGGCCTGTCGGTCGTCGAGCATCGCGACGACGCGCTGACCGGACTGCGCTTCCTGGTGGACGAAGGGCCGCACCGCGGCGCCGCCGTCCATCGTCACACTGCGTATCGCGAGATCCGCGCGCGGCTGCAGCGCGCACCGCTCGAGGCGGCGGTGCGCGAGCACGCGATCGGCATTTTTTCCCTGCTGGCAGAAGCCGAGAGCAAGGTGCACGGCGTACCGGCGGACGAGGTGAGCTTCCACGAGCTGGGGGAATGGGATTCGATCGCCGACATCGCCGGCGCCGCGTATCTCATCGCGCAGCTTGACGCGACCTGGTCGGTGGGGCCGCTGCCGCAGGGACGCGGCGGCGTCAAGACTGCGCACGGCTGGCTGCCGGTGCCAACGCCCGCGGCGACGCTGCTGCTCGAGGGATTCGAGCTGATCGACGACGGCATCGTCGGCGAGCGGGTGACGCCCACCGGCGCGGCGATCCTGCGACACCTGAAGGCCGACGGCGGCGGCGATCGCCGCTCGCGCAGGCTCATGCGCGCGGGCACCGGCTTCGGCACCAAGAGCTTTCCGGGACTGTCGAACGTGCTGCGGCTGCTCGCGTTCGAGGAGGCGAAGGTTGCGACCGAGTCCGACCGCGTTGCACAGTTGCTTTTCGAGGTCGACGACCAGACGGCGGAAGACCTGGCGATCGGGTTGGATCGGCTGCGCGCGCATCCTTCGGTGCGGGACGCGCTGCAGATGCCCGCGTTCGGCAAGAAGGGGCGTCTCGTCACCCATGTCCAGATCCTGTGCGATCCGGCGGACCTGGAAAACGTGATCGAAGCCTGCTTTTCCGAGACCGCCACTCTCGGCGTGCGCTACCAGGTGCTGGAGCGGCGCAAGCTCAGCCGCAGCCAGCGTGCCGTGGAGGCCGGCGGGCGCAGCGTTCGCGTCAAGCTGGCGCGACGCCCGCGGGCGCGCACGGCGAAAGCGGAGGCCGACGACCTGCGCGGCGTCTCCGGGCGCGCCGAGCGCGAGCGGCTGCGTCGCGAGGCGGAGTCCTCCGCGCTGGACGGGGAAGACTGATGGACGCCGTGGCGGACAAGCTCGAAGCACTGCGCGGCGCGCTCTCCGGCATGGCGCGCATCGCGGTGGCGGTGAGCGGCGGAGTGGACAGCATGACGCTCGCCGTGTTCGTTCACCGGCACTTCCCGCACGGAGCGGAGATGTTCCATGCCGTCTCGCCGGCAGTGCCGCAGGAAGCTACTGCACGCGTGCAGGCGCTGGCGGAGCGGGAAGGCTGGGCCCTGCGCGTCATCGACGCCGGCGAGTTCGGCAACGCGAATTATCGCGCCAACCCGCTCGATCGCTGCTTTTACTGCAAGACCAGTCTGTACGCCGCGATCGCGCCGCGCACTCGCGCGCAGATCGTATCCGGCACCAATACCGACGATCTCGGCGAATACCGGCCCGGCCTGGAAGCGGCGAAATTGCACCGCGTGCGGCACCCCTTCGTCGAGGCCGGCATCGACAAGCGGACGGTGCGCGCGATCGCCCGCCATCTCGGGCTGCGCGATCTCGCCGAGCTGCCCGCTTCGCCCTGCCTGTCGAGCCGCATCGAAACCGGCATCGCGATCGATCCGGACGTGCTGGCGCTGGTGCATCGGACCGAGAAGCTGGTCGGCGAAGCGCTGCGACCGCAGACCGTGCGCTGCCGCGTGCGCGCCGGGGGCGTGGTCATCGAGCTCGACGAGGCGCGGCTCGCCGCCCTGGACGCCGCGCAGCGCGGCGAGCTTCGCGACCGGATCGGCGCCTTGTTCCGCGCCGCCGGCTTCGACCACGAAATCTCCTTCGCGCCGTACCGCGTCGGCAGCGCCTTCCTGCATCGCCTGCGGCCCGTTTGAAACAAATGTGCACCAAAGAGACACAGAGGCACAGAGTAAAGCCAGAAAACTGAAGTCAAACCACCAAGGCACCAAGACGCCAAGAAGATAATCACAATTCGTGTTTTGCATTTCTTGGCGCCTTCGTGTCTTGGTGGTTAACTTGTTCTTGATTTTCTCTGTGCCTCTGTGTCTCTGTGGTTAACCGGATTTGAAATATGACGCTGCATAAAGACGTGATGCTCGACTTCGCGCGCGAGGCGCGCACCGGCCTCGATGAGGCGGTGTTGTGCGCCCACAAATCGGTCGCGCACATCGCCGAAATCCTGCGCCAGGTGGAGGCGCGCGGCGGGCGCGTTCTGCTGACCCGGCTCCTGCCGGACCAGCTCGAGGCGTTGCCCGAGCAGCAGCGCACGCGCATCGACTATGAGCCGCTGTCGCGAACCGGCTGGTTCGGCGGCGCGCACGAGCGCGTCGGGGTGCAGCGCATCGCGGTGGTGGCTGCCGGCACGTCCGACGTGCAGGTGGCGCGGGAGACCGCGCGCACGCTCGCCTATTACGGCGAATCGCCGCTGGAGGTGACCGACGTCGGTGTTGCGGGGCTGTGGCGGCTGCTGGAGCGCATCGAGGAGATCCGCCAAATGAAAGTGGTGGTCGCGGTCGCCGGGATGGATGCCGCGCTGCCTACCGTGATCGGCGGGCTCGTGTCCGCGCCGGTGATCGGAGTGCCGACCTCGGTCGGTTACGGCGCAGCCGAAGGCGGACAGACCGCGCTCAAGGCGATGCTGGCGAGCTGCGCGCCGGGTCTGACCGTCACCAACATCGACAACGGCTACGGCGCCGCCTGCGCCGCGCTGCGCATCCTGCGCACGCTACAGGCATGAAACTCGAAACGACCGGCCACGAAGGAAGCGGAGCGACCAAACAGATTTGACCACCAAGATCACCAAGAACGCAAAGAAAGGCAAGAACAGGAACGGGAATTACTTGGTGCCCTTGGCGTGCTTGGTGGTTCGGGATTCTGTTTGATCTTTCCTCCGTGTCCTCCGTGATTCATCGGCCTTGCTGCGCGAGGCTTACTTCAGATCGTCCTTGACCGCATCGAGCCCGGCCTGCGCGCATTGCCCGTCCTGCTCGGCGGTGCCGCCGGACACGCCGATCGAGCCGATATGCTGGCCCTTGGCGGTGAGGATCGGCAGGCCGCCTTCGAACGTGACGATGCCCGGAACATAGGCGATGCCGGGCACGCGCGAGGCCGCGATCTCTCCGACCTGCTTGGTCGAGAACGGGAAGCCCGCGGAAGTCTTCGCCTTGAGCATCGAGATCTCGATGCTCTTCAGGTACGCGTCGTCCATGCGCTGGAAGTATTTCAGGTTGCCGCCGCCGTCCATGACGGCGATATTCATCTTCCAGCCTTCCTGCTTGGCCTTGGCTTCGCAGGCTGCCGCCATCTTCTTGGCGACATCGAGCGTCAGCACCGGGCGCTGCTCGAGGGCGAACGCCGAGCCGGCAGCGAGCAGAGAAATCGAGGCGAGTGCTAGGACCGTCTTTTTCATGAGGATCTTCCTTTCTTGACTGGTTGACACGGGATTGAATCGCGAACCGGGGCCGACACAGTATCCCCCCTCCCGCGGGTAGTCACGTCCGAGCAATGAAAATCTCCTGACGCGGACCCGCGAATCGCGACCAAACTGCTTGGTCAGGCACGCGCGCGCAAAGTTCGAACCGCCGACCCGGCGCGGGTTTCAGAATATCGTCAGCCACTGGCCGTCCTGGAAATAGACCGTCTCGGCGTGCCCGCCGACCGGACCATCCTCGATGGCGTCGTGGTCGAAGTCCGGCAGCCGTTCCACCGCCTCGTCGCGGATCGCCCTCTTCTTCAGGACGAAGGGCGTGACGGAGTGAATCATGCGCAGGGCATTGGCGGCGAACTTCCGTGTCTCCTCCGCCTTGTCGACTGCCCCGCCCCAGTACACGAGGATGCTCATGTCGTCGCCATTCAGGCACAGCACTGCCAGGTCCTGCTGGCCGGCCCGGGCGAACTGGCCGCGGATGGCGTTGTGCGCGCCGTCCCACTTGGTGAATATCGGCACCTTGCAGCCGCGCCGGGCGAGGTCTTCGCGAACCGCGGGCGGCAGCGTGCGCAGCTGCGCCGGGGCCAAGATGCGCAGGTCCGGGAACTCCTTTTTCGCCTCCTCCAGATTGTGCTGCGCGTGCGCCGCGCAGCTGAGCGACAACGCGGCAGTGAGCAGGAAGATTTCGCGCATGAGGGCTCGCGCTCCGGAATCGTCGTGGGAGTCTAGCGCCGGGCGGCGAAACGCGGGTAGCGGCAAATGTCGCTCTCCGGCGTCGGCCGCGGCGCGAGCCTGCGCGCCGCCTTTTGCGGCGCTTGGCCGGGGCTACGCGGCCTGGTGCCCGCCGAGGTAGGCGGCGCGCACCTCGTCGTTGTCGAGCAGCTCGTGGGTGGTGCCCTGGACGGTCAGATTGCCCGTTTCCAGCACGTAGCCGCGCGAAGCCACCGAGAGCGCCATGTGCGCGTTCTGCTCGACGAGCAGGATGGTGGTGCCGCGCTGGTGGATCTGGCGGATCGCGGCAAACAGGTGCTGGACGATGAGCGGCGCCAGGCCGAGAGACGGTTCGTCGAGCAGCAGCAGCTTCGGCTTCGCCATCAGTCCGCGCGCCACCGCCAGCATCTGCTGCTGGCCGCCGGACAGCGTCCAGCCGAGCGCATGCTCGAACGACTTGATCTCGGGGAAAATGCCGAACATCTGCTCGGCTTCCTCTTCGAGCTGCGCCCGCGCGATCCTGCCGCGGCTGGAAGCGCCAAGCAGGATGTTCTCGCGCACGGTCAGGCCGGGAAAGATGCGGCGGCCTTCGGGGACATGGGAAATGCCCAGGCGCACGATGCGCTCCGGCGCCATCTGGTGGATGGGATGCCCTTCGAACCGGATCTCGCCCGCGGTGGGGCGCAGCAGTCCCGAGATGGTGCGCAATGTCGTGGTCTTGCCGGCGCCGTTGGCGCCGAGCAGTGTCACGATCTCCCCCGGGTCGACGGTGAGCGAAACGCCCCGCAGCGCCTGCACGCTGCCGTAGGAACTGAAGACGTTCCTCAGCTCAAGCAGTGGCATGGCCCGGTTCTCCGAGGTAGGCGGCGATCACGTCGGGATGGCGCAGCACCTCTTCGGGCGTGCCTTCCGCGATCTTCTTGCCGAAGTTGAGGACGGTGATCCGGTCGGACACCTTTTCCACCAGGCCCATGTCGTGGTCGATGAGGAAGATGGTCAGGCCGTGTCCTTCGCGCAGCCGCTTGAGCAGCTCCACGAGCTCCATTTTCTCGGTCTGATTGAGTCCCGCCGCCGGCTCGTCGAGCAGCAGGAGTTTCGGGTGACCGGCGAGCGCGCGGGCGATCTCGACCAGGCGCTGGTGCCCGTAGGGCAGGTTTCGCACCGCGGTTTCGGCCTTGTCGGCAAGCCCGACGAACTGCAGCGCCGACAGCGCCCGGTTTCGCAGCGCCTGATGGCCGGGTTCGATCGGATTGTTGTCGCGTTGCGCGCCGACGATGACGTTCTCCAGCGCGGTCATGGTCGGGAACAGGCGGATGTTCTGGAAGGTGCGGCCGGCGCCGTGCGCGGCGCGCTCGTGCGGGGACTTCGGGGTGACGTCGTCGCCGTCGATCAGAATTTTTCCCGCCGTCGGCTTGTAGATGCCGTTCACCACGTTGAGGGTGGTGGTCTTCCCCGAGCCGTTCGGACCGATCAGCGCGTGCACCGTGCCGCGCCTGACCTCGATGTCCACTCCGTCCACCGCGCGCAATCCGCCGAAGTGTTTCTGCAAGCCTTCGAGCCGGAGCATCGGCGTGCTCTCGGTGATCCGGATATCCAGGTCGAGCGGTTTGACGCGTAAGACCTGCGGCGCGGGAGGCGCCTTGCGCGCCCTTGCCCAGGCGTTCTTGAGCAGCCCCCAGATCCCCTCCGGCATGAACACCATGATCAGGATCACCGCCAGGCCGTAGATCGCGAGATACACGTCCTTGATGAATTGCAGCGCCCGCGGCATCTCCTTCAGCCACTCGGGCAGCAGAATGAGCAGCGTGGTGCCGAGCGCGCCGCCGAAGGGCGACTGCGCGCCGCCCAGCAGCGCCATCGACAGGAACTCGATCGCGCGGTTGAAGTTGAAGTTGTCCGGGCTGATATAGGCGAAGCCGCCGGCGTAGAGCGCGCCGCCGATGCCGCCCAATGCCGCCGACAGGACGAACGCGGTCACCTTGACCCGCAGGGTGTGCACGCCCACCACTTCCGCGGCAAGCTCGTTTTCCCGCACCCCCCGCATCGCGCGTCCGAGCCGCGTGTGTGGCAGCCACCACACCGCGGCGATCAGCAGATACATCACCAGCGTGCAGAGCAGGAGATAGGCGCGGTCGTCGGTGAGCGCATAGCCGAAAACCGAGGGACGCGGGATGCCGGGGATGCCGTCCGGTCCGTGGGTGACCTCGATCCAGTTCACCGCCACCAGATCGAAGATCTGCTGGAAGCTGATCGTGATCATCGCCAGGTAATGGCCGCCGAGGCGGATGGTGGTGAGTCCCAGGATGCCGCCGGCAACGGCGGCGGTGCCCACGCCGATCGCCAGCGAGATCCAGAACGGCAGGCCGTAGGCGGCGGTGCCGAGCGCAAGTCCGTAGGCGCCGAAGCCGAAGAACGCCGCCTGCGCGAGATTGATCTGGCCGGTGTAGCCGAGCACGACCACCATGCCGAGCACGGCGATCGCGTAGGTCGTCGCCTGCATGAAGATCGACAGCACGAAATGGCTGACGCCGGCGACGAAAGGCACGACCGGCAGGGCGACCGCGACGACCAGGACGACCACCGCCCAGGGCGAGAAGCGCCCGCGCTGCGCGGCCGCGGCCTTTGCCTCGCGCGCGCTCATGCTTTCTCCGAGACCTTTTCGCCGAAGAAACCCTGCGGCCGGAAGATGAGCACCAGGAACAGCATCAGGAAGGCGTAGGCATCCTTGTACGGCACCGAGATGTAATACGCGGCGAAGCTTTCGACCACGCCGATGAACAGCCCGCCGACGATCGCGCCCTTGACGTCGCCGAAGCCGCCGATGATGGTCGCCGCGAAGGCCTTGAGCGCGATGATGGAGCCCATGCCGATCGAGACGAACAGAATCGGCCCGACCAGCACGCCGGCCAGCCCGCCCAGCGTGGCGCTGTACAGAAAGGTGATGGCGATCATCAGCGCCACCGGGATGCCGAGCAGCCGCGCCATGTCCTTGTCCTGGGAGGTGGCCTGCAGCTTCTTGCCCACCAGCGTGTGCTCGAAAAAGAAGTACTGGAAGGCCACCATCACCATGGTGACCGCCAGGATCACCAGGTACTGGCTGTCGAGGAAAACGCCGCCGACGTGCAGCCCGTCGAAATTGAGCACCTTTTCCATCGCCCTGGGCTGCGCGCCGAAGATCGCGAGCACCGTGTTCTGCATGAAGATCGACGCGCCCAGGGTGGAGATCAGCACCGGCAGGAAGGAGCGGTGCCGCAGCGGGTAGTAGACGCCGAAGTTGAACAGCAGCCCGAACGCCGCCATCGCGAGCAGCGCAAGGACGAAGGCGAGCCAGTACGGCGCGCCGGCGCCGGTCAGGCAGGCGACCATGATGTACGCACCGAGCATCGCGAAGTCGCCCTGCGCGAAGTTGACGACGTTGGTCGCGCGGATGATGAGCACGAAGCCCAGCGACACCAGCGCATAGATGCTGCCAAGCGCGAGCCCCTGGAACAGCACCTGAAGATTATTGGCCAGCGCTTCCACGGCGCCTTCCCCCGAAAAAAACCGCGGGCGCCATTATGCCGTAGCCATGGCGCCCGCGGGTCCCGTGATGTCCGTTACTTTGGGGAGCTGATGTGCTTGACGTAGACGATCTTGCCGCCCTCGTTCTTGACGATGTTGTAGCCGCGCAGCCCGTCGCCGTTCTCGTCGAAATTGTAGGTGCCTTCCACGCCCTTCCAGTTTCTCAGGCCGAGGATCGCCTTGCGGATGTCGTCGGGCCTGGTGCTCTTCGCGGTGTTGATTGCCTGTGCGATCACGTTGAGCGCGTCGAATGCCCAGCTCGAGTAGACGTCGGGCTGGAGATGGTATTTCGCGCTGTAGGCCTGCGCGTAGGCCTTGGCCTCGGCGTTGGCGTCGGGATTGAAGTCGGCGATGCCGTAGGTGCCGTGCAGCGCCTCGCCGGCGAGCTTCATCGCGGTGTCGGTGACGATCGAGGGCGAACCGATCCAGGTCGCGGTGACGCCGAGCTGGCGCAGCTGCTTGGCGAAAATGCCGAGATCCTGGGAGTTGGTCATGTAGGTGCCGATCACGTCGGCGCCGGACTTCTTGATCGCCAGCACCACCGGCGTGAAGTCCTGCGAGTTGTTGGTGTAGCCCTGCGTGAGCACCGGCTCCACGCCATAGACCTTGAGCGCCTCGGTGAGCGCCTTCTGGCCGCCGGAACCGAACGCGTCGGTGGAATGCACGATGGCCCATTTTTTCAATTTGAGCGTGTTGACCCCGAAGTTCGCGATCACCTTGGAGGAAAAGCTGTCGTTCGGACGGCAGCGGAACACCCAGGGGTTGTTGACGTGGGTGAGGCTCGGGTCGGTGCCGCCGATCATCACCGGGATGCCGGCCTTGGCGATCGTGGGCGAGGCGGCCTGCACCTGGGTGCTGCGGATCGGGCCGATGATCGCGGGAATGTCCGTGTTGCCGCCCAGCTTGGAGAAGGCGAGAACGGTGCCGGGGTTGGTGGACTGGTTGTCCTCGATCACCAGCTCGACCTGCTTGCCGAGGATGCCGCCCTTCTTGTTGATCTGCTCGGCGGCGAGCCTGGCGCCGTTGATGGTGTAGCTGCCCGCCTCGGCGTTCGGTCCGGTGATTTCGCTCACCAGGCCGATCTTGATGGTGTCGGCGAATGCGCCGCAAACGCCGAAAGCGAGCGCTGCGGCGATGACGGCGCGGAGTGTTGCGCGCATGAAATCCTCCCGATGTGGTTTCGTTGGACCCCGGCCGGTACGTCTGCCGGCGGCCCGCCGCAGCAACGCGACGCGGGGCGCGGCGATTGACGCCGCGAGAGGCGCTAATCGTAAGTTGCCCGTCCCCGTCGCGTCAATCGCGGGGCGCCGTTTTCGCGTTGTCGCACCGCGGGAGGGTTTTCGCGATGTGGCATCGGGGCGCGTTGCGGGGAAGCCGCCGCCCGTTCGATGCCGCGCCCGCGTGCGCGGCTACAGCCAGCGCATCATTCCCATCTCGAACGGATGGGTCAACAGCTCGTGGTACGGATACGCGCGTATCCGGTACTCGAGCTTGCCGCACATCTCCGGGGTGAGCTCCAGCGCGTAGATCAGCTCGCCGCGCTCGGTGCGTTGGCCGGTGGATTCGTAGCGATAGCACGCGGGTGCCTTGTTCGCGGCCGCATCGGTTTCGCGCGCGATGAGCATCTCCACCGCGACGTCGTCGGCCTGCAGCCCATCCAGGTGCATCGCCACTTCGAAGCGCAGCGATTCGCCGAACTGGATGCCTTTGCGCGGCGGGTCGAGCCTGCGCATGCCGACTCTGCCCCAGGCGCCGCGCACCCGCGCCTTCCACTCCGCAAGGCGCCGCGCCGCCTCCGAATCCGATTCCGCGTAACGGCGTCCCTGCCGGGTCGCGGGCAGGTAGAACTTGGAAACGTACTCGCTGACCATGCGCGTGGAGTTGAAGCGCGGCAACAGCGAAGCCATCGAGCGCTTCGCCATGCGCACCCATTCGCCGGAAAAGCCGGTGTCGCCGCGCCGGTAATACAGCGGAATGACCTGGTCCTGCAACAGCTCGTAGAGGGTGCGGCTTTCTTCCACGTTGCGGCGCGCCTCGTCCAGGGTCTCGGACATCGGCTTGATCGCCCAGCCGTTGCCGCCGTCGTATCCCTCGTCCCACCAGCCGTCGAGCACCGACAGGTTGATCACGCCGTTGATGCCCGCCTTCATGCCCGAGGTGCCGCTGGCCTCCTGCGGATAGATCGGGTTGTTCAGCCAAACGTCCACGCCGCACGCCAGCCGCCGGCCCAGCCTCAGGTCGTAGTCCTCCACCAGCAGCACCTTGCCCTCGAATTCGGGCGTCTTCGCGATCTGCGTGATGCGCCGGATGATGTCCTGTCCGGGCACGTCGGCGGGGTGCGCCTTGCCGGAGAAGATGAACAGCACCGGCCGTTCCTTGTTGCTTACGATCTCGCGCAGCCAGTCGAAGTTTTCGAACAGCAGCGCGGCCCGCTTGTAGGTCGCGAAACGCCGCGCAAAGCCGATGGTGAGGATGTTCGGGTTCGCCGGATCCGCGAAGCGCAGCAACCGGTCCAGGTGCGCCTCGGAGCCGCGGTTGCGATAGTGCTGGCAGGCGATGCGGTAGCGCACCAGATGCAGCATTTGCGTCTTCAGCGACTGCCGGATGCTCCAGAACAGGTGATCCGGCATCTCGTCCACGCGCCGCCAGTATCCGGCATCGAGCACGTGATGCGGCCAGTCGAAACCGAGGAATTTCTCGAACTGATCGGCCCATTCCGGCGCGAGAAAGGTCGGCACGTGCACGCCGTTGGTCACGAAGCTGATCGGGTTCTCCTCCGGCTCGAGCTCCGGCCACAGCGGCGCGCAGATCCGCGAGGACACGCCGCCGTGGATGCGCGACACGCCGTTGTGGAAGCGCGAGCCGCGGATGGCGAGCGCCGTCATGTTGAACTCGCGGCTCTCGCCTACCCGCCCGAGCCCGAGGAACTGCTCGTCCGAGATTCCCAGTTCCTTCTGCAGCCCGGAGAAGTACTCCCGGACCATGTCCTCGCCGAAATGATCGTGTCCCGCGGGCACCGGAGTGTGCGTCGTGAACACCGTGTTGGCCGCCACCGTTTCCAGTGCGGCGTCGAAGCTCAGGCCGTGGCCGACGAGCATGCGCGCACGCTCCAGTACGAGGAAGGCCGGATGCCCTTCGTTGAGGTGCCAGGCGGTGGGCTTGATTCCCATCGTCTTCAGCGTCCGCACTCCGCCGATGCCGAGCACGATCTCCTGCTCGATGCGCGTGGCCCTGTCGCCGCCGTAGAGCCGGTACGTGATGTTCCGGTCGCGATCGCTGTTGACCTCCAGATCGGTGTCGAGCAGGTAGATGGTGACGTGCCCGACCTGTGCCTTCCATACCCGCACCTGCACGTTGCGTCCCGGCAGCTCGATCTGCACGCGCACCTCGGAGCCGTCGTCGTTGTGCACGATCGACAGTGGCAGATCGTCGAAATCGGAATCGGTGTACTGCGCCTGCTGGTTGCCTTCGAGATCGATGGTCTGGTGGAAGTAGCCCTGGCGATAGAGCAGGCCGACGCCGACGAAGGGCAGGCGCATGTCGCTCGCCGACTTGCAGTGGTCGCCGGCGAGGATGCCCAGGCCTCCCGAGTAGATGGGCAGGCTTTCGTGGAAGCCGAACTCGGCGCAGAAATACGCGACGAGATCGCTTTGGCGCAGCCACTCCGAGCCGTTGCGCCGCAGCGGCTCGTTGTGATAGGTGTCGAAGGCGGACAGCGCGCGGTTGTAGTTGCCGAGATAGACGGGATCGTCCGCCGCGTCGACCAGCCTCTGCTCGTCGACGCGCTTGAGGAAAGCCTTCGGGCTGTGGTTGACCGCGTCCCAGAGTGCGGAATCCAGGCGCGAGAACAGCGTGCGGCTCTGCCGGTCCCAGCTGTACCAGAGATTGTTGGCGAGTTCTTCCAGCCGCGCCAGCCGGCGCGGGATCTTCGGCGCGACTTCGAGGGAGAATTTGGTGCCTTTGCCCATGGTGCCGCGATTATGGGCAAAGCCGCCGTTTCGGGAAAGGCGGGCGCACGGGGGTGCTTGCGTGATTAATGATGAACGGGCAAGCCCGTGACCCGCGATAGGTGATTCGTGATTGGCAAAAGCTCGATCTGTTTTCTTTCACCAGGTTTACTGGTTTTCCCAATCGCGAATCACCAGTCACCAATCACTATGATCACAGCACGTACCGCGCGAGATCCTCGCGCCCGGCGAGTTCCTTGAGCCGCGCGTCGACATAGGCGGCGTCGATCACGATGCTTTCGCCCTGGCGGCGGGTGGCGTCGAAGGACACCTCCTCCAGCAGCTTTTCCATCACCGTGTACAGGCGGCGGGCGCCGATGTTCTCGGTCTTCTCGTTCACCTGCCAGGCGATTTCCGCCAGTCTGCGGATGCCCTCCGGCCGGAACTCCAGCCGCACGCCCTCGGTCTGCAGCAGCGCCTCGTACTGCCGCGTGAGACAGGCGTCCGTCGAGGTGAGGATGCGCTCGAAATCCGCCACGTCGAGACTCGACAGCTCCACCCGGATCGGGAAGCGACCCTGCAGCTCCGGGATCAGATCCGAGGGCCTGGACAGGTGGAAGGCGCCGCTGCCGATGAAAAGAATGTGATCGGTGCGCACCATGCCGTACTTGGTCGACACCGTCGTGCCTTCCACCAGGGGCAGCAGGTCCCTCTGCACGCCCTGGCGGGATACTTCCGCGCCGACGACTTCCTGGCGGCTCGTGATCTTGTCGATCTCGTCGATGAACACGATCCCGTTCTGCTCGACGCTGGCGAGTGCGCGCAGCTTGATCTCCTCGTCGTTGATCAGCTTCGCGGCCTCTTCCTCGGTGAGCAGCTGCATCGCCTCCTTGATGCGCAGCTTGCGCGTCCGGCGGCGCGCCCCGCCCAGGTTCTGGAACATGTTCTGGATCTGCGCCGTGAGGTCTTCCATTCCGGGTGGCGCGAGGATTTCCATCTGCGGCTGCACCACCGCGGTCTCGATCTCGATCTCCTTGTCGTCGAGCTCACCCTCGCGCAGCTTCTTGCGGAACTTCTGCCGCGTGGCGGAATCGGCCGTCGCCTCCGTCGCGCCGAACCCGATCTCCCGCGCCTGCGGCAACAGCGCGTCGAGGACGCGCTCCTCGGCGGCGTCTTCCGCGCGGTGGCGCACCTTTCGCGTCTCCTTTTCCCGCGTCTGCTTGATCGCGATCTCCGCCAGGTCGCGGATGATGGTGTCGACGTCCTTGCCGACGTAGCCGACCTCGGTGAACTTGGTCGCCTCGACCTTGATGAAGGGCGCTTCGGCGAGCCGCGCCAGGCGGCGCGCGATCTCGGTCTTGCCCACGCCTGTCGGGCCGATCATCAGGATGTTCTTCGGCGTGATCTCGTAGCGCAGCGGCTCCGCGACCTGCTGGCGCCGCCATCGGTTCCGGAGCGCGATCGCCACCGCGCGCTTCGCCGCGTCCTGGCCGACGATGTGCTTGTCCAGCTCGTGGACAATTTCCTGTGGGGTCATTCCAGACATTGCGGATCCGTGAGGCGTGAGGGGTGAGGCGTGAGGGGTGAGGAGTGAGGGGTGAGGAGTGAGGAGTAAGTCGTCGCGCAATCTGAAAGGGTTTCGGTTTTCGTTAGGCTCTTCTCGCTTTTACGCCTCCCGCCTTACGCTTGACCCCTCTTTCATTCACTCCAGCGTCTCGATCGTGTGATACTGGTTGGTGTAGATGCAGATGTCGCCGGCGATGGTGAGCGCCTTCTTGACGATCTCCGCCGGCGGCAGCTCGGTATTCTCCAGCAGGGCGCGCGCCGCCGCCTGCGCATAAGGCCCGCCGCTGCCGATCGCGGCCAGGCCCTGCTCCGGTTCGACCACGTCGCCGTTGCCGGAAAGGATGAGCGAGGTCTCGCGGTCGGCGACCGCGAGCATCGCCTCGAGACGGCGCAGGATGCGGTCGGTGCGCCAGTCCTTGGCGAGTTCCACCGCCGCGCGCAGCAGGTTCCCCTGGTGTTTCTCCAGCTTCGCCTCGAAGCGCTCGAACAGCGTGAACGCATCGGCGGTACCGCCGGCGAACCCGGCAAGGATGCGGTCCTGGTAGAGGCGGCGCACCTTGCGCGCGGACGCCTTCAACACGACGTTGCCGAAGCTGACCTGGCCGTCGCCGCCGAGCGCGACGCGGTTGCCGCGCCGCACCGACAGGACGGTTGTACCGTGGAAGGGATCGTTCATGGCGGGCTCAACGGTACCGCGCAGCGTCAGGCCGGCAATCCGACAGAAACGAAGACGCAGTGCTCGTCGACCTTGAGCAGCCGCAGCAGCGTGGCCACCAGCAGGTTGGGCCGGATGACCCGGACCGTCTTGCCCAGATCGGCGAAGGCGAGAACCGTGTTGCCGAAGTTCGCCGCGCACACGAAATCGATGCGCGCCAGCTTCGACATGTTGATGTTGACGTACTGGCGCTCGTGAGCGAAACGCCGGATCGCCGCCAGCTCGGGGTCGTTCGGCCCGGTCATTTCTCCCTGCAGGAAAATGACCTCCGCCCCCTGGCTGTAGCGCGGTTCGTCGCGGCGTTCCACGCCGGTCGTCTGCGGCAGAACCGGCATCAGCACCGGCTCCCAGGCGGGCGGGTCGATCTCGCAGAACAGCGCGTATTCGACCGCCGCATTCTCGAACTGCTTCCGTCGGCCCTGAAGCTGGTACAGGTCGAGCAGCAGCCGCCAGTACGCCGCGGTCTTCGGCGTGGCGTCGACCGCCCGCCGCACCAGCTTCTCGAGACCTTCGGCACCGCTGAAATACACGCCGTTGCCGTTGGTGATCAGGAACTGGAACTCCGTGCTCAGCGCTTCGCATCCCGCCGGCGCGACGCGCTCCAGCCGGGCGAAGTCGATGTGAATCACGCTCTGCTCGGCCGCCGCCCTGCGGATCGCGCTCAACTCCTCCGCGCTGCCGCTCAGTTCCCCGGATACCGGGCAGTATCCGGCGCCGCCACGGCGAAGCGGCGCCGGAAGGTTTTCCGGCAGATCTTCGTCGATGATCCAGTCCGGAGCGGGCTTGCCGAAGGTCGCGCGGTAGCGTTTGCCCAGCCGGTCGAATTCGTTCCACCGGCCCTGCAGGCGATACAGCTCGAACAGCATCAGCCAGCTCAGGCGCGCGTCCTGGCCCGTCGTTGGTTCCGAGACGGCGCGCGACAGGATCGCTTCCGCCTCGCCGGAATCACCGTTCGCGTACTTGACTGCGGCCTCCTCCGCAGCCGGAGACAACCGCCCATGGATCTCGGAGACCTCCATGTTGCTGGAATTCATGGTGCGGCCAGGAAACAAAGACTGAGGCAGACACCCGCATGGAAGGCGGGCCCAGGCAAGAATAAACACTCCCCCCGATGCAGGCAAGCCGTGCATCAGGTGCTCCGCCAGACGGTCCCGTTCAGGAACCCGGCGACGATGCCCACCGCGGCCATGGTCCAGACGATCACCGCGCCGGTGGGCAGGTCGGTCCACACCGAGACCAGCAGCCCGGCGGCATAACCGAGCGCGCCGACGAGGTAGGCCTTGGGTAGCCGCCAACTGCGCGCGCCGCGTGTGGCGAGCGCCGGAATGATCAGGCTGGAGAACACCAGGTACACGCCCACGGTCTGCACCGATGCGGTCACGGCAAGCCCGAACAGCGCGTAGAAGCCGAGGCGGCCCAGTCGTTTCTCGCCGAACCCGAACCAGACGGCGCAGATGACCGCGGTAATCACTCCCACCACAATCAGTTGCGCGGGGCCGACCCAGAGGATCTGCCCCACCAGCAGGTCCTTCAGGTGTTCGCCGCCGTGCGGATTGCCGGCGAGCAACAGGATCTGCACCGTCGCGGCGAGCACGAACACGGTGCCGATGATCGCCTCCTGCACCTGCGGCCAGCGCTTCTCCGTCCAGGTGAGGAACAATGCGCCGGCGAGTGCGGCGGCAAGCGCCGAGAGCTGCACCGCCAGGCCCTGCGGCTCGAAGCCCAGCATGTCGGCGGCGACCACGCCGGCGCCCGCGATCTGGGCGATCGCGATATCGATGAACACGATGCCGCGCGCGAGCACCTGCATGCCGAGCGGAACGTGCGTCGCGATGACCAGCAGGCCGGCCAGGAAGGCCGGCAGCACGATGCTCAGTTCAAGATTCGCCATGTTCGTGGCCTCCCCGCCGTCCTCAATGTCCCGCCACTTTCTTCAGGCGCGCGATGGTGTCGTCGAACAAGGCGTACAGATCCTTCGCCTCCGGAGTGCCGCCGACCGTGTAGGGAAGCATCACGGCGGGAATATGCGCCCGCTGCGCCAGCCAGTCGGAGGCCTTGGGATCCTGATACGCGGAGCGCACCACCGCCTGCGCCGGATCGTGCTGCAGCGTGGTGAGCAGCTCTTCCAGATGGCTGGCAGTGGGCTCCACGCCGGGCTTGGGCTCGAGTTCCGCCAGCTCCTTCAATCCCAGCCAGCGGTTCAGGTACACCCACTCCTTGTGATGGGCGACGATGGTCATGCCCTTGAGCGGCGCGGCCTCGCTTTCCCAGCGCTGGATGGCTTGCCGCCACTTGTCCGCGAAGGCCGCGTGCCGCGCGCGAAAATAGCCGGCGTCCGCGGGATCGAGTTCGGCAAGCCGCTGTCCCAATACCTCGGCCACCAGGGCGATGTTGCGCGGATCGGTCTGGATGTGTGGGTTGCCCTGGGGATGGATGTCGCCCTCGGCGCGGTCGACGCGACTCGGAACCTCCAGCCTCTGCACGTAAGCGGAAGCCTCCAGGTAACCCCGCGTGCCGGGCTGGATGCGCGGGTTGCCCGACTGGCGCAGCAGCACCGGCAGCCAGCCGATCTCCAATTCCGCACCGGTGCACACCAGCAGGTCGGCGTTGCGGATCCTCGCGATCAGACTGGGCCGCGCCTGGATGTGGTGCGGATCCTGCATCGCGCTCGTGGCGGCGGGATAGGCGGAGATTTTCTCGCCGCCCAGTTCCTGCGCCAGCGCCTGCCATTCCGGCTCGCAGGAGAAGACGTTGAGCGCGGCGTGCGCCGCGGCCGCCGACAGCGCCAGGGCGAGCGCGATTGCGTAATACAGCGTCTTTTTCATGACCGGGCTCCTAGAACTGGTGGGCGCCGTGGGCGCCGAGGCTCATCATGTACTGCACGAAGATCTGGTTGTCGGTCGCCTCTTCGCGCGACTTGTCCTGCGCGAGCTGCAGCCGGATGCGGCTGAATTCGCTCGGGCTGTAATCCACCATCACCGAATTCTTGCGCGGGTCGAACTCGGGGCGAGCGATGAAGGCGTTGTTCACGCCGTAGTCGACGCTGCCGGTGTAGAGCTGCTCGGTGCGCAGCCCCACGCGCCAGTACGGCATGAACTGGTACACGCCCTGCAGATACCATCCCGACTGCGTGCTGCTGTAGCCGGCGATCGAGGGGCCGAGCGAGGCGCCGTTGATGTCGTAGGTCACGTTGCCGTTTTCGCTGCGGCGCAGGTATTCGCCCTGGAGCTTGAAGTTGGTGTAGTAGGAATTTCCGTTGGGGGCGTACTTCCAGACGAAGTCGGCGATCCACAGCCGGCTGGTGCCGGTGAACGAGTCGCGGACCGCGACGCCGGCGAGATCGGTATCGTCGAATTGCCTGTCCTGCGGCGAGGTCTGGAGCAGGGACAGGCCGGCGCGCCAGCTGTGGCTGTCGCCCACGTCGCCGCCCATGTGGGCGAAGAGCGCGCTCGAGCCCACGCCGTTCTTGTCGCGGTCCGAGCCCGGGAAATTGCGGCCGCGGCCGACTTCGGCCCCGAACTCGAGAAAGGTCTCGGTGGGCGCGAGCCAGCGCAGCTGCACACCGTCGTCGTTCATCTGGCTGCCGAGAAAAGCCTGGTAGGCGAGCGGTGCGTCGACGAAATCCCAGACGTGCATGTGCTGTTCGTTGAGGTAGCCGATGCCGGAGAAGAAGCGGCCGGCCTTCACCGTCAGGCCGTGCGACAGGCCGATGGTCTGGATGAACGCTTCCTCCGTCTCGACGCTGTTGTCGGGCTCGACCGCGAAGTTGAAGCCGCCGTAGAAATACGGATCGATGTTGGCGTAGATCCCCAGCTCGGACTCGGTGAGGCTGAAGCCGCGCACGCCGCCGAGCCCGGTTCCCGCTCCCGGGCCGATGGCGGTTCCGGGAGGAACGTGGAAGCCGGTGATCTGGTTCCCCGGATTGGACAGGTTGGCATACAGGCCGGACAGAATCAGCGAGATCGCCGGGTTGAACGCATTTGCACTCGACTGCGTGCCGGTAGCCGCGCCATATCCTGGTGCGGGCGGCGCGGGTGCGGCCGCCTGCGAGGCGGCCGGCTCGCTCTGCTGCTGCGAAGTCGCACCGGTGGTTTCGGCCTGCTGCGGTACCGGCGCGCCGGTGGTTTGCGACTGGCGCAGGCGCTCTTCGAGCGCCTTGATGCGCGCCTCGTAGGCGTCTTTCAGGGCCTTGATCTCGTCGCGGATCTGTTGCAGCTCAGCGTCCTCGGCGGCCCATGCCGGCGCCGATGCGGCGAAGGCGACTGCAAGCGCAGCCGCCGCGGTGTTGCGGCAGAACATCGTTGTACCTCCTGCGAACGAAACGTTTCGCCGCTCGCCCTCAGGCGATGCGGGAGATGCGTCTGCGGTTCAGAGGCAGGCGGGCGGGCCGCGCGAAAAGAACGCGACCGTCGTGCAACGGAAACGCGAAATGCCGCGGCACGGGAACTGCGCGTGGGCGGGGGAAGGCGGGACGACGAATGCCGCGAGCGCCGGGACCGCGGCGGAAATCTTGGCGAAGCTCGCACACTTGTCGCACAGCTTGGTGTGGACGAGCCCCTGGTTCTGCGCGTCGGCGTTGCCGGCGAGGTGCGATACCTGATGCGCGAGCGCGGCGTGCTGCGCGCCTAACAGCGCGCCCGCGAGCAGGATCTGAGTGAGGAATCGTCGGATCATCGAGCCGGGTATCGCGAACCTTGCCGGGCGAGCCGGCCAGCGAGAGTCTAAAGCATCACTCGCCCGAAATACAACGCGCGTCGGCGCAGGCGCGGGAAATCGCACGACGCACGCGCCTGGATTACGCGCGCCGGCTGCGTCGCGCAGCGTATTCCTCCTCATGGACCAGCACCGCACCGAAAAGCGGCTGGTGGTCTCCGGCCATCATGCGCCCAACATCGTCTACGCCAACCCGAAAGAAGGCCGCATGATGGAAAAGGCGCCGTTCGTCAATCACACCGACGTGGAGCTGATCGCCCTCGAAAAGCTGGTCGGCCGCAAGCCGCCTTTCGTGAAGTAGAAGGGTTCGCCTCAGAAGTCGTCCAGCGCGGCATCGCGCGTGAGGTGCGAAATGTCGCCCCAGCTTGTGACGCGCCACGAAGCGCCATCGTGCTCCAGGCGATTCAGGCTGGCGTTGTAGATCGGGAAGTCGCGGGGTCGGTCGAGCGGCAGGCGGTGCACGATGCGGTAGGCCGCATCGAGCACTCCGCCGTGCGTGACCGCCAGGATTCGCCCGCCCGCGTGGCGCCGCGGCAGTTCCTCCAGCCAGGCGGAAATCCGCGCGTACACCTGGCGAATGCTTTCGCCACCCGGCACGACGTGATCGGGATCGCGACGGTGGAACCGCGCGTAGTCCTCCGGAAAGCGCTCCTCGCACTCCGGGCCGGTCAAGCCCTGGAACGCGCCGAGGTTGCGCTCGCGCAGGCGCGAATCGGTCGTCGGCCGCTTGCCGCTGCGGTCGGCGATCGGCTGCGCGGTCTGCAGCGCGCGGCCCAGATCGCTCGAATAGAAATGATCGAAATGCTCCTGCCCGAGCCTTTCGCCGAGCAGCAGCGCCTGCGCGAGACCCTCGTCGTTGAGCGGGCTGTCGAGGTGGCCCTGGATGCGGCCTTCCGCGTTCCAGGCGGTTTCACCGTGGCGCACCAGGATCAGCTCGGCGCCGCGGGCGCTCATGCGGACACCCGGCACAGCAGGCCTTTCAAGTATTCTCCCTCCGGAAAGTGCAGGCTGACCGGGTGGTCGGGCGCAGCCTGGTAGCGATGCAGGATCTGCGCCTCGATCGCCGCATCGGCGGCGGCCGAGGCCACGATTTTCTGGAACAGCTCGTGCGACACGCCGCCGGAGCAGGAAAACGTGGCGAGCAGCCCGCCCGGCCGCAGCAGCTTGAACGCGAGCAGGTTGATGTCCTTGTAGCCGCGCGCGGCGCGTTGCACGGACGCGGGCGTCGGGGCGAATTTCGGCGGGTCGAGCACGATCAGATCGAAGCGGCGATTCTGGTCGCGCAGCCTGCGCAGCAGCTGGAACACGTCGGCCTCGAGCCACGTCGCCTTGTCCTGCGGCAGCTCGTTCAGCGACACGATCTCGCGCGCGGCGGCGAGCGCTTCGGCGGAGCTGTCCACGGAGAGCACCGACTCCGCGCCGTGGCGCAGCGCATGGATGCCGAAGCCGCCGGTGTAGCAGAAGCAGTTCAGAACTTCGCGTCCGCGTGCGAGCCGCCCGACGTGATCGCGATTGTCGCGCTGGTCGAGGTAGAAGCCGGTCTTGTGCCCGCGCGCGATATCGACGAGGAAGCGCAGGCCTTGCTCCGTCAGCTCGAAGCGCGTCTCGCCGCGGCCGCGAAGCCAGCCGCTGCTCGGCGCGAGTCCTTCCAGCTCCATCGCGTCGCTGTCCGAGCGGTCATAGATGGCGTCGAGCGTGCCAATCGCAGCCAATGCATCGGCGATCTCCTGCTTCCAGCGTGCCGCGCCGGCGCTGCTCGCCTGGATGACCGCGATACGGTTGTAGCGGTCGGCGATCAGGCCGGGCAGCCCGTCCGACTCGGCATGAACCAGCCGCACGCCGGCCTGCCCCGCCGCGGTCTCCTCGCGGGCGGCCGCCGCCGCCCGGATCCGCCGGCGGAAGAAGTCCGCGTCGATGCGCTCCTCGCGCTCGAAGCTCCACACCCGCGCCACGATCTGCGACGCCGCGCTGTACGCGCCCCACGCCAGGAAGCGCCCGTCGTGGGCGTGCATCGCGACCGTGTCGCCGGACTGCGGTGCGCCCTCGACCCGCTCCACCGCGCCCGAGAACACCCACGGGTGCCTGCGCAGCAGCGACTTCTCCCTGCCGGGTTTCAATACCAGCTTAAGCAATTGCGACCGATGGCGTTAACCACAAGACACAGAGGTGAAAAAACCGGGAAGAGCGAAACACGAAGAATTCCATCTTTATATCTGATTCAGTCCAAAGAGAAGCCTAGACGCAAAGATCGCAAGGAACTGCAAGAAAGGAAGCAGAGAAAGGCCGGCGCGTGGCGAAGCACTCAGGGTTTCTTTCCCGTTCTTCCTTTGCGTGCTTTGCGCCCCTTTGCGGCCTTTGCGTCGAGATTTTCTTTTTCTGTTCTTTTCCGTGCCTCCCTGTCTGTGCGGCAAGTCATGCTTTCGACGATTTGCGTTTGGCGCGCGGGTGCGCGGCGTCGTAGGCCTTGGCGAGGTGCTGCCAGTCGAGATGGGTGTAGACCTGGGTGGTGGAGATGCTGGCGTGGCCGAGCATTTCCTGGACCGCGCGCAGATCCCCGCTCGACTGCAGCACGTGGGAAGCGAACGAGTGCCGCAGCATGTGCGGGTGGACATGAACCGGGAGGCCCTGCCTGCGGGCCCAGGCCTGCACGCGCTGCTGCACCGCGCGCGCGCCGATCGGTTTGCCGCGCCGGTTGACGAACAGCGCCGGTTCGTCTCCGGCCGGCAGCGAGGTTCGCGCCGCCAGCCACGCGCGCAGCGCCTCCAGCGCAAAACGCCCGACGGGCACGACGCGCGTCTTGGCGCCCTTGCCGACGACCCGCACCGTCTGCTCGCGGAAGTCCACGTCGCCCGGCTTGAGCGAGGTCAGCTCCGAGAGCCGCAGCCCGGAGGAATAGAGCAGCTCCAGGATCGCGCGATCGCGCACGGCAAGCGGATCGTCCGCGGGCAGTTGCATCAGGCGCGCCGCCTCTTCCGGCGACAGGGCATCCGGCAGCCGCCTCTCGCTCCTCGGCGGGCGCACGCCGGCGCAGGGATTGTGCTTGAGCCCATGGTCGCGGGCGAGGTAGTTGTAGAAGCTTCGCCACGCCGACAGCGCCCGCGCCAGCGAGCGGCCGTTCAGGCCCCGCGCGTGCAGCGCCGCCACGGCGCGCCGGATGTGATGCGTCTGCAGTTTGTCGAGCGAAAGTTCGCCGGCGAGCTGCCGAAGCAGGCGCACGTCGCGCCCATAGTTCTGCACCGTATGCGCGGACAGCCGCCGCTCGCGCTGCAGATAGGCGAGAAAGCCGGCAAGCGCCGGATCGACGGGACCGAGTGCGTCGTCCTGCGCGGGGGCGTGCACGGCGCGCTTCACGGCAGGTGCCTTGCGATCGCGGCGCCGATGACTTCCGCCAGCCGCGCCAGATACAGCGTACCCATCTCGGGATAGAAGCGCGCGGCATCCTCGCTTGCCAGCGCGAGCACGCCCTTGCAATTGCCGTCGCGCAGCGCCACGTAGGCGAATGAGCGCAGCTCGGCGTCGGATTCCCCGAACCAGGCCAGGGAATCGAACATCGGCTTGTGCACGCAGTAAGGGTGCAGGAGGCTTTCGGCGAATGCGCGCGCCTCGTCGCTCACCGGCGAATACTCCGCGATCGGGGGTGTGGGTTCCCGGCCCCACAACCGCAGCGCCACGTGGGGAACCGCGAAATCCTCGCGCAGATGGTAGTAGACGACCCGCAGCACCTCCTCCAGGCCGGGGGCGCGGATCATCGCCAGCGTGGCGCGGTGCAGCCGCTCGCTGATGGCGTCGTTTTCTTCGCCGAAGCCGACCAGCTCGCGAAGCTTCGCCTCGAGGACGCGGTTGCGGTCCCGCAGCTGCAGCAGCTGCCGCTCGGAGAGCGGGATGGCCTGACCCTCGCGGGGATGCGGCACGCGGATCTGCAGCAGCGCTTCCGCGTGCTGATCGAAAAATTCCGGATGCGCCTGCAGGTAACGGATGATGTCTTCGCCGGTCATGTTCGTCTCTGGTTCAGGAATCTATCCGAGTTGGGGATTGCGCAGGGCGATGCCGGTGGAACCGCATTACAGCTCGATCTCGCCGTCGAACACGCGCCGCGCCGGGCCGGTCATGTAGACCGGGCGCGCTTCTCCCGCCCAGGCGATGAGCAGGTCGCCGCCGCGGGTCTGCACCGCGACCGGCGAATCGAGCAGTCCGCGCGCGATCCCGGTGACGGCCGCGGCGCAGGCGCCGGTTCCGCACGCCAGCGTCTCTCCCGCTCCACGCTCCCAGACGCGGAGCCGGATGCTGCTGCGGTCGACGACCTGCATATACCCGGCATTGGCGCGCTCGGGGAAGAGCGGATGGTGCTCGATGCGCGGTCCCTGCGTGCGAACTGGCGCCTCGTCCACGTCCGGCACCACCTGGACCGCATGCGGATTGCCCATCGACACCGCGGCGATCTCCACCGCAAGGCCGTCGACCTCGAGCCGGTAGGTCGGCGCGCGTGCGGGCGCCAGGAAGGGAATCTTCGCCGGCTCGAACTCGGGTGCGCCCATGTTCGCCGTCACCCGCCCGTCGGCTTCCAGCTCCGGCTCGACGATACCCGATGCGGTCTCGACGCGGATCGCACGCTTCGCGGTCAATCCCTTGTCGTGCACGTAGCGCACGAAGCAGCGCGCGCCGTTGCCGCACTGCGCGACCTCGCCGCCGTCGGCGTTGAAGATGCGGTAGAAGAAATCGGTGCCGGGACTGCGCGGCGGCTCGATCACCAGAAGCTGGTCGAATCCGATTCCGAAGTGCCGGTCGGACAGCCGCCGGATCGCCCGGCTGTCGAGCGGGAACGGCTGCCGCGTGGCGTCGACGACCATGAAATCGTTTCCCGCCCCTTCCATCTTGGTGAATTTGAGCCGCATGGACTACGAAGGGCGAGGAGCGAGGGGCGAGGGGCGAGGGGGACAACCGACGCGACGCAGGCGGGCGCCGGACGTTCGCCTGCTCGAAAGATCCCGCGTGTTCGAGATATCTCCTCTCATGCCGCGTCTCGTGCCTCGTGTCCGAGATTCTTGTCCATCACGTAATCGTCCATGAAGTATCCGCCGCCGATGTCGACCTTGACCGACTTCGCCACCGCGAAGCCGTTGCGCTCGTAGGCGGCGATCGAGCCGGTGTTGTTCTTGTTGACCTGAAGATACAGCCTGCTGCAGCCGCGCGCGCGAGCAGCCTGCTCCACGTGCCGGATCAGCGCCGACCCGAAGCCGCTGCCGCGGTAGCGCAGGTGCACGTAGAGCTTGTCGATCTTCATCGAGGCGGGATCTTCTCCGAGCTGGTACTGCGCGAATCCTGCCAACCGCCCGGCGACCTCGAGCTTGACCCACCATGCGTTGCCGCTCGCGAGCTGGGCGCGGATCACTTCCGGGCGGTAGCGCTGGTCGAGCATGTAGTCGATCTGCCGCACGGTGATGATCCCGGGATAGTGCCGATACCAGATCTCGCGCGCCAGCGCCGCCACCGCGGCGAGGTCCGCTTCGGCGAGCGGCGCGATGACGGCGTCCGCGGGCGCGCTCATTCGGTTGCGAACAGTTGACTGCACAGGCCGTTGTAGTCGCGCCAGATGCAGCGATCCATGATGACGGTCATGCCGCCGTCGCGGGCGCGCGCCGCCGCCTCCTCGTTGACGATGCCTTCCTGGATCCAGAGGCGCTTCAGTCCGATCTCCAGGCATTCGTCGACGATCCGGTCCAGGAACCGCGCCGCCCGGAACACATTGACGAGGTCGATCGGCGGCGGAACGTCGGCGAGCCTGGCATAGGCTTTCTCGCCCAGAACCTGGTCCACCAGCGGGCGGACCGGGATGATGCGATAGCCCGCACCCTGCAGCGCGCGCGCGATGCGGTAGCTCGGCCGCGTCGGCCGCGGAGAAAGTCCGACCACTGCGATGGTGCGCACCTCCCGCAGCATGGCGCAGATCTCGCCGATTTCGGGGTTGCTGAACATCCTCGACGCTTCTCCTCAATAAAACCTCGGTTCGCCCGCGGGTCGCGTCTTGAACCGCTTGTGCAGCCAGTAATATTGCTCGGGCATCTCCCGCGCGTGCCGCTCGATGAAGGCGTTCATCCGGTGCGTATCCGCAACGACGTCGCCGGTGGGGTAATTGTCCCAAGGCGGATCGACCTGCACCAGATAGCCCTGCGCGACCGGAAGCTGGCGGATGATCACCGGCACCACCGCCGCGCGCGTGAGCGCCGCAAGTCGCGGCAGCGCGTCCACCGTGGCGGCGCGCACGCCGAAGAATGGCACGAAAATGGAATCCTCCGGCCCGAAATCCATGTCCGGCAGGAAGAACAGCGGCAGCCCTTCGCGCAGCGCACGGACGATCGGTTTGATGCCGTCCTGGCGCGAAGCGAGACGGATCGGGCGGAAACGGGTGCGCCGGGACGCGAGGAAGCGGTCGAACTCGCGGTTCTTCTGGCGGCTGTACATCGACACCGCGTCGGACTCCAGCGACAGCCGGATCGCGAGCAGGTCCACGCCGACGAAGTGCGGCGCGAGCAGGATGGTCGGCCCGGCGGCGATCGCGCGCGCAGCGTGCGTGTCCCAGCCTTCGACGCGCACCAGCCGGCGCAGGCGATCGGCCGAGGACCACCAGGCGATCGACGTATCGGCAAGCGCCCGCCCTGCGGACATGAAATGGCGGCGCGCAAGCCGCCGCCTCGCCCGTTCGTCCAGCGTGGGAAAACAAAGCTTCAGATTGACCTGCACGACCCTGCGCCGTTCGCGGCCGATCGTCATGAGCAGCAGGCCGAGACCCTGTCCCGCGCGCGACAGCATTCGCCGCGGCAGCAGATGCAGCAGCCACAGCAGGCCGAGTGCGAGCTTAATGCCCATCGTGCGCATCCGGCGGCCGGACGCCGCGCGGGGTCTTGTAGCGGTTGTAGGACCAGAGATATTGCTGCGGGCAGCGCCGGATCACCGCCTCCAGCGCGCGGTTCAACTGCCGCGCGGCCGACTCGCCGGGCAGCGGCGCGGGCAGCGGCTCGAAGCTGGCTTCGAATCCCCGGCCTCCCGGCAGGCGCAGCGCCCAGGTCAGCACGATGGGTGCGCCGGTGCTTTCCGAGAGCTTCAAGGCGAGCGTCATGGTATAGGCGGGCCGGCCGAAGAAGTCGGCCCACTCGCCTTCACCGGTGCCGGGCGCCTGATCCGGCAGGATGCCCACTCCTTCGCCGCGCCGGAGCGCTTTCAGCAGCATGCGCACGCCCGAAAGATCCGTTCCGGTCGCGGTCATGTTCGGGCGGGTGCGTCCGACGAGCATCACCGGCTCGAGCCAGCGCAGCTTCGGCGGGCGATACAGTACGGTGACCGGCATGCGCAGCGTGATCCACTGCGGCAGGATCTCGAAGCAACCCAGGTGCGGCGTGAGAAATATGACGCCCTTGCCCGCCGCGCGCGTAGCCTCGATCGATTCCCAGCCGTGCACACGCTTGATCAACGACGCCGCCTGCGCCTGCGGGCGGAACCATACCGCGGGAAGCTCGGCTGCCGCCTTGCCCGCCTGCGCTATGTTCTCGTGCAGCAGGCGCTGGAAATCCGCGGTGTCGTTCCACAATCCGCTCTGCAGCAGGTTTTCCCGCAGCCGGGAGGCGTAGGTCGGGGCGCACAGGTATACCAACCAGCCGAGCGCGCCGCCGAGTGCGTGCAAAACCGAGAGCGGCAGCTGCGCAGCCAGGCGCAACAACCCTGTCAACATGTATGATTTGCTTTGTTTTGCCGAGGGCTGTTTGCTATCCTGACAAACCTACCTGAGCGCAATATGGCGAGTCGAATGAGCGAGTACCTTTTCACTTCCGAGTCGGTTTCAGAAGGGCATCCGGACAAGGTCGCGGACCAGATTTCCGATGCCGTCCTCGACGCAATCTTAGCGCAGGACAAATACGCCCGCGTAGCGGCGGAGACGCTGGTCAACACCGGGCTCGTCGTCATGGCGGGCGAAATCACGACCACCGCGGTGGTGGACTTCCAGCAGGTCGCGCGCGAGACCGTCAAGCGCATCGGCTACGACAACACCGAGTACGGCATCGATTACAAGGGCTGCGCGGTGCTGGTGGCCTACGACAAGCAGTCTCCCGACATCGCGCAGGGAGTGGACGGCCGCGGGCTCGATCCGGACCAGGGCGCCGGCGACCAGGGCCTCATGTTCGGCTACGCCTGCGACGAGACGCCCACCCTGATGCCGCTGCCGATCCATCTCGCACATCGGCTGGTGGAACGCCAGTCCGAGCTGCGCCGCGACGGACGCCTGCCCTGGCTGCGTCCGGATGCCAAGTCGCAGGTGACGGTGCGCTACGCCGGCGGCAAGCCCGATTCGATCGACACCGTGGTGCTATCCACCCAGCACGCGCCGGAGATGCAGCACAAGCAGATCGAGGAGGCGGTGATCGAGAACATCATCAAGCCGGTGCTGCCGAAGAATCTCCTCAAGGGCAACGTGCGTTACCTCGTCAATCCCACCGGCCGGTTCGTGATCGGCGGCCCGCACGGCGACTGCGGGCTGACCGGGCGCAAGATCATCGTCGACACCTACGGCGGCGCCGCGCATCACGGCGGCGGCGCATTCTCGGGCAAGGATCCCTCCAAGGTCGACCGCTCCGCCGCCTACGCCGCGCGCTACGTGGCGAAGAACATCGTCGCTGCCGGGCTCGCGAGCCGCTGCGAAATCCAGGTGTCCTACGCGATCGGCGTCGCCCAGCCCACCAGCGTCATGGTGACGACCTTCGGGACCGGCGTGATCTCCGACGAGCGCATCGCGCAACTGGTGCAGAAGCACTTCGACCTGCGGCCGCGCGGCATCATCCAGATGCTGGATCTGCTGCGCCCGATCTACCACAAGACCGCCGCCTACGGCCACTTCGGACGCGACGAACCGGAATTCACGTGGGAGAACCTGGACAAGGTCGAGGCGCTCAAGGCCGACGCGGGTCTGAAGCAGACTGCTGCGGCCTGACGGCCGCCCGAGAATCTCGACGCAGAGGTCGCAGAGGAAAAACAAGAGAGCGCAGAGAAGAACGCAAAATAGACAGTAAGGGGATCGCATGTACGATCCCCTTTTCTTTTTGAGCGGGTCATCGCGCGGTCACAGAAGAAAGAGAAACGAGACGCAACGGCCGCAAAGAAGCGCGAACGTCACATGGAAGAGCCGGAACGGAACAAGACGGATCGCGTCAGGCGGCGCGCGCCACGGCGCGCTTCGGCCGGCCGCGCGGACGATGGCGGCTCACGACCGTCGGCGAGGTCACGTATTGCGCGGCAGGTTCGCCGGCTGCAAGCGTGAACGGGCTGCGCACGGTGACGCTGCCGAGCGTAATGCCGTCCTGCAGGTCCTCGGTGAGGAGAAGCACGCAGTCCTGCAGTTGCGCGGCAGCCACGATCATGCTGTCCCACCAGGAGAGCCGGTAGCGCGCTTCGATATCTCGCGAGCGTCGAAGAAGGACCTCGTCGACGGGGTAGGGCTGCCATGTGAAAAAGCGCTCGACATGGTGCCACGCGCGCTCGTGCGCGATCCCAAGTTTCCGCGTGGCGACGACGTAGAACTCCGCCATCGCCTGGGCGCTCGTGCGGCCTAGGCGCTCACGCCACAGCAGGTCGATCCAGTGCGCCGCTCGATCCTGCTTGCGAGGATCCCGCGGGTCCCGCGCGTAGATGAAGACGTTAGCGCCGACGAAGCACAGGCCGGTCATAAAGCTCCTCGCGCTTCGGATAGGGCCGGGGCGACCCCTTCAGAGGAAACGGCTTTTCCGCGCGCCAGGCGCGGTACGCCGCCTCGTACTCCTCGGCGTGGCGAAGCTCCTTGCGCAGCAGCTCGCCGATGTAGCGCGACACGCTCATATTGCGTTCAGCGGCGCGGACGCGGGCAAGGCGCGCCGTTTCCTCGTCCAGACTGATGGTCAGGTTCTTCATGGCCGGAAAATACACGGATTTCGTGTATTTGACCATTCTCCTCCGGTGATCGATAGCGGGCCGGCGGTAAGCCGAAAACGGCTGCTACCGAGCTATCTTGAGACCGCTGCCGCCCGACGGCGGAAGCGGCCTGTCGGCCGCCTCAGAATCTCGACGCAGAGGTCGCAGAGGAACGCAGAGGAATACGGAACCGGAATGGGGTCGCCGGATGCGACCCCTTTTGTACTGTGCGTGCCCACATGCTGCGGCCGGACAGAGAAAAGCGAAGTGCAAAGGCCGCAAAAAAAAAAGGTTGAACGAGACAGGGGGATCGCATGTGCGGTCCCCCTTTTCTTTAGTGATGGCGGGACCGTTTGCGGCTACTGCCGCCTCACGGCTGCCCCAGACGCGTTCAACACGAGGGACACGAAGGTACGCGAAGGAAGCACGAAGGATACAAGCTCATTCACTCCCGATCGGAAGCCCGCGTACCCTGATACGTAGTTCCTCCGCCACTTCCGGCGAAAGCGCGTTGTCCACCAGGAACCTCACGGCTTCGCAAGCGGTAATTCGCGCTCGCGAACTGCCTCAGCAGCGTACTTCAGGGCTTCCTGAATATCAGCCTTGGTGAGGTCGGGGTAGGCCTTCAGGATCTCGTTTTCGGTCATGCCGTCGGCCACCATCCCGACGACCGTGGCCACGGGAATGCGCAGGCCGCGAATGCAGGGCACGCCGCGCCCGTCTTCAGCGCCCGCCAGCCGTGGCTTTCCGCCTCGAAGGCCGTCCAGATCCGCTGCGCGCCCTTCGGCCCGATGCCCGGAAGCAGTTGCACCGCGCGCCAGGCCGCGACGCGGTTCCGCGGATTGTCCGCCCAGCGAAGCAGCGCCAGCGCGTCCTTCACGTGCGCCGCTTCGAGGAACTTCAGCCCGCCGTACTTCACGTACGGAATGTTCCGGCGCAGGAGTTCCAGCTCCAGCACGTCCGAGTGGTGCGAGGACCGGAACAGCACCGCCTGGCGGCGCAGATCGACGCCTTCCTCCCGCTCTTCCAGCACGCTGTCCACGACGTACTTCGCCTGCGCCATGTCGTCCGCCACCGTGACGCAGCGCGGCCGCGCTCCTTCCTCGCGGCTCGAGCGCAGGTCCTTTCGGTACTGCCGGGACGCCTCGCGCATGAGCGCGTTCGCGGCGTCGAGCACGCTGAAGTTCTCCGTGAGGCCCACCCGCGCGGCATGGCGGCGTATGAGACGGTTGGCGATGGAATGAAACGTCCCGGACCACGGCAGGCGCATATGCTCCCCTCGCCCGCTTGCGGGAGAGGGGCGGGGGGTGAGGGACTCGCTCGCGATGCTCCCCGCCCGGCGCGTCATCTCCAACGCCGCGCGGCGGGTGAAGGTGAGCAGGAGAATGCGCTCCGGTGCCACGCCCTGGAGGAGCAGGTGCGCGACGCGATGCGCGAGCGTGCTGGTCTTGCCGGTGCCGGCACTGGCGATGATCAGCAGCGGCCCTGGCCCGAAGCAGGCGGCTTCGCGTTGCCGCTCATTCAGTCTGCCGAATGCCTCCGCTGCTCCCATGCGGGAGGATTATAGGGATATAGCTGTACGTATATCCAGACGAAATTGCGACAAGTAGAGAATCGCATGAAAGGATGTGGGCGCTAATGATCGGCACTAGAAAGGTCTGCGGTGCTGATAGCAACGCCAAATCTGCGCCTCGCAAACTGCTGGATCACGCAAAATTTGCTGTCCCCAAAATGTAAGCACGGCCCATCCTTTGCCCTGAAGCTCGTTTCGCTTCCGCGCGTCCTTGCCGAGCGCGTCGGGGTTGCCGTGATAAGCAAATCCATCGCAGTAGATGGCGATTTTCTTGTCCGGATAGGCAAAGTCAGGAATCGTGAGAACGCTTCCAGAATCGCTCTTAACCTCGTGTTGCGCCACCGGCTCGGGCAGGCGCTTTGCGGCAAGTATCGCCTCGCACAGGCGCGTCTCGATAACGGTTCCAGAAGTCAGTGCCGGTTGAGATGCCGCGGCTTTTCTGTCGACCCATTCGCCGGCAAGCCTTCGCCCGTCCCCCGAGCGCCCCTTCTTCGGCCCGTCAATCGGTTGCGCTTGGCTCAGCTGAAACAGCATGTCGCGCACCAGCTCCTTGTCGAGCAGGGCATGATCGAGCTGGTTTCGCGCCGACTTAAGGCAGTGATAGCACGCGCGCTCACAGTCGTGATTGAAAAGCCTTTCGGTCGCCGCTGCCGCCCAACGGCCAAGGCCGCCGGCAAGCTGCTCAAGATAGCCGGCCCCGCCGGGGGCTGTCTCGTAGAACACGAGCGTCCATCCGCCGGAGCCGTCGGGGTGCGTGAAATATGCGATCTCGTCGGGTTCAACTTCGAGAACTTCCTGTGCACCGACGACAAGCGCCTTGGCGAGCGTCCGGCAGAAGGCCTTGCCCTGCTCTTCATCCGGCGGCGCAAGTTGAGCCGGCACTGGGAGGAGTAGCACGTCGGCTGGGAATACGTATCCGAGCACATAGGTGCTGAGCTGGCCATTGCAGATGTTACGGTGCCCCTCGTCCCAGCGTTCTGCCGCCTTCGCCGTGAGTCCATGCGCGCGATGGCGGCCGCAGATCTGGCACAGCTCGAAGCGTTCGCCTTCATCGTTGCGCGGGGTCCGCCTGCCCCAATTGGTGACGAGCAATTCGGCGCGCGGGCGGAACTCCAGAGCGACGAATTCATAGGGGAACAACGTCACTTCGGCTTCTCGATTGTCGAGCAGATGCTCTTCCCGCTTGAACATCAAGCGCTGCCGACTATCTTCTGAGGAAGTGATCTGAGTGTTTTCCTCCGCTTCGTATGAGTCGATCAGCGCCACTTGAGCACGCGCGGAAATCACCCTGCCGCATTGAGGACAGTTGTTCGGCGAAGAACGCGTCGCGAACCCACAGTGGTTACAGAAACAGTAGGGCTCCACGCGACCCGACTGGTCCGCGCCACGCTCGGTCCCCGGTCCGCGCGCGCCGCCCTCGAAGAATGCGCGAATACTTTTCAGCTTGTGACCGTTGGCGTAGACCATGTTACCGGGCGCGAACTCGAAGAGCGCGATCCACGCCGGGCGCCGTAGAGTAGGGGTATCCGCTACGCCAGGTTCCAGGGCAAACGTGTCGATTGGAAACTGGTAGGACGGCAGAAGCCCGGCTTCGGCGAAGTATGAAAGCACGAACGCCTTCTCCCGGTCCGTGGTCAGCTCCCGGTAGGCGCGCTCACGCGAGCGGCGCTTCTGCTCGGATTCACGGGTCGAAACGATCCGGGCGAACTGGTGGAATTCGCGATGCAGGCGTATCACCTGCCGGTGCCATGTCGAAACCGCACCTTCGAAGTCCGATGGGAATCGAGCGATGGCTTGGGCAACCGCATCTCCGCCGGGGAAGACCGTCCGCGCTGCCTCGGCGATGCGTTCGGACTGCGCAGCGAGCCCTTCGACGAGAGGGGTGTATTTTTCTCGCTTGAGCCGAGCCGGATTCTGCAGATCCTCCAGTAGGTCTCCCATCAGCCACGAAAAGTCTTCGTTCAACTCTTCCAGTGCGAAGGAGCGCACGTGGCGGACGAGCACCTTGTCGTTGTTCAGACGGACGATCGGAGGCCGGAACTCGCCGCGCACGAGCCAAGCCGGGTCCTCGAAGACGTGCCGGTCATGAGGCCCCATGCTGCAAAAGGTAGATACGAACCCGATACGCAAGCTCCGTCCGGCACGCCCGGCGCGCTGCACGTAGTTCGCGGGTCCGTGCGGCGCGTTGCGAAGCAAGACGCTCTTGAGGTCACCGATATCGACGCCAAGCTCGAGCGTCGGACTGCAAACTAGCGCTTCGAGTCGCCCTTCCTTGAAGTCCTGCTCGCGCCGCGCACGTGTGTCCTGGTCGATTTGGGCCGTGTGCTCCTGAGTCTTGAGGCGTCGAGGCCGGTCAGAAGTGTAGAGGTTGACATAGTAGTTCTCGCGATCCGAGTCGGCAGGCTTTAGGTCCACCGCCTGACCGCTGCAACTTGTCGAAGCGAAGCACGCGTCACCAAGGTAGGGCCTCCAGATAGAGCACTTCTGGCACCGCCACCCCCGGCTAGCTCTGACCAAGCGGACGACGCGCTTCGAAATCTGCAAGGGGCGTTTGCCGCCGACGTGCCGACGCACCGCATCTGGCAACATGGGCGGAGATTCGAGGATTTCGTACTCGAGGAGCAGCGCTACGACCTCGCGAATCCATTCCTCGCCGACAAGCACCCCGAGCCCTGCCTTCTCGTAGATGAGCCGGGCAATTCCGCCCGGCGCGCCTCGTTCGGTATCCTTGACCAGCGCTTCGAAGCGGATACCGGAGACGGACCTGCTGCGGAGCGCTTCCGGCCGATCGAGCATGAAATAGACCGCGCTTCGCTCGTGCTCGGCGACCGCGAGGTTATAGGGGTCCACCGTCAGGTAGTTCCACGGGGCGCGCCGCGGGTCGAGGAAGCTCTGATAGAAATCGAATGACACCGCACGCCGGCGGCGCATGAAGTCGAGCATCGCGCGCACGAGTACCTGTCCTTTGGCAGGGTCCAGGCCTGCACTGCGGCAGCTTTTCACGAACCGGGCATCCGTTACGAGCCTGTCGAGGAACTCGTATTGCACTTCGACGAGCGCGAGATTCTCAAGCGCGATTCGCTGATGCGCCGCACGGCAGAACTCTCCGGCTGCGTCGTACTCGAGGGTCCTGCGCCAGTACGTCTGTTCGTCGCGGGTTAGGTTGCGTTTCGCAAAACCGATGCGCTGAAAGATCTCGAGCACCCGGTTCGGCACGTCCTGAAGCGCGATGCCGGCGGCACCGGCCTCCCCCACCGTGAACTCAATGGCGTGGCGCAGCGCGAACTGGCGGTGCCGATCGCCCATGTACCCGGCCTGGTAGGCGGCGTCCTGGCGGTTATCGGCGAACACAAGAAGCTTGCGCTCGTCTTCCGGCATCTTGTCAAGGTGGTGTGTCCCCAGCACCGAGACGCTCGACGCGACACCAGTCCTCAGCGGTGTCAGCACTTCACCCCGCGTGAAGCGACTGTTGCAGACGGGGCAAGTGGAGGCATGTCCTCTGAGAACGTGCTGAAGGCTGCGGTTCTCGGCGGGGACATCCAACGGCTCTTCCTCGTAAACCGACCCAGTGACGTGATCCACCCACTGGCGAACGAGACGCTTCCGCGCCGCCGGCCGCGCGCCGCGGCGCGCGCGCGGCTGTGGCTCTTCGTCACCCTCGTCGGCCGACTCCTCCTCCCGTTCCCCTACCAGCGTGGGCGTGATGAACCGAGTATCGTCGTCGCTGGCGAACTCTTCCTCCGCGACCGTGCGTTCAGGGTGCTCCGGGTCGATTCGGACCTTGACGAAATCCTGCCCGCAGGTGCGGCAAAGCACAGCCGGCCGCACTGCGCTGTCGCAAGCGTGACAGCGCTCCGATCCGTCCGCGACGAGCGTGCGGCAACTCGGGTTCATGCAGAGGCCGACGTCGTACACACCGTGAAAGAACGTGTGCAGTTTGGGACGCAGGAGCGGTGGCTCCTCCTCGCTGCCGAAACTGCCAACGAGGAGATACGCCTCGATAAGCCGCTCAAGCGCGCCCTGTGCCGATTCCTTGAACTCGGGGAATTCCGCACGCAGCTTTGCGCCGATCTCGGCAAACGTGCACGGT
Organism: Burkholderiales bacterium; assembly: GCA_035651315.1. Taxonomy (GTDB): domain Bacteria; phylum Pseudomonadota; class Gammaproteobacteria; order Burkholderiales; family Eutrophovitaceae; genus DASRFY01. The sequence continues at coordinate 4,227 of DASRFY010000064.1, read as the reverse complement.
TGCTCGCCCGCCGCGCGCAGCGCCTGCACGAAGCGGTTTCTCTGCAACAGGACGCCAATCCTGTCACGCGTGGAGCCCGAGGGCGGTGCTTTATGTCCGCACAGCTTCTCGGCGAGTCGAACGAGCGATTCTTCGTTCTCGTGCCGGAAGATCGCGACATCCGCCTCTGAAAGCTCGACGAGAGGCGGCAGGTAAGGATCTTTCGGCGGAGCGTCGCTGCGATACTGCTCCCCGATGATGTCCTTTATCTCGAACGTTTCATCGAAGAGCTGCGAGGCGAACTTCGCGAGCGCCTCGTCGCCGCCGGCGTCCTGCGACACGGTGGCCGAGGTGCCGATCGCGCGAAGCTCGCCGAGCTTGAGCCCGCATCGCGCCTTGAGCCGGCGGATCAGGAACGCAAGCTCGGTCGCGAGCGCCCCGCGGTAGCTGTGAATCTCATCGAGCACCAGGTAGCGCAGCGCATTCGAGAACAGTGGCCGGTCGGCCTTCCGTACAAGCAGGAATTCGAGCTGCTTGTAGTTGGTGAGCAGGATGTCCGGGGGGTTCCTTCGGATGTCGTCGCGCCGCGTGATCTCGTTGCCGTCGACCGGCTCGCCGATCGTCCGTGCCACCGTTTCGCTGTCCCCGGTGTAGAGCGCGAAGGTGATCGGCGACCCGCTGTCGCGGATCAATTTCCGCAGCCGCGAGAGCTGGTCGTTGGCGAGCGCGTTCATCGGGTAGAGCAGGATCGCCTTCGTGCCCTGGATTCCCTGCTCGCGCGCTCGAAGTACTCCGGACAGCACGGGCAGGAGGAACGCTTCCGTCTTGCCGCTTCCGGTGCCGGTCTTAACGATGACGTTGCGTCCCGATTCGGCGGCGCGCAGCGCGGCCTCCTGGTGCGCGAAGAGCGGCGCGCCGCCGAACGGCCAGTTCAGTCGCACGAGCTGCGGATGCCCGCAGCCCGAACCGAGGACGCCCGCGAGCGGGGTTCCGAGAGCGAAATCGCGCGCGAGCGTCACGTACGGGCCCTTGACGAGCACTTCCGCGCCTTCGACGTGACGCTCGAACTGCTCGCGCAGCCGCAAATCGGCGAGGCGGTACGAACTCTTGATGAAGCTCCGGTACTCGGCGATCAGGTGCCGGACGCTCTCCACCACCGAGAAACGTGTCACTTGAGCCCCCGCTCGAGGAGCGCCGCGGTGCGCCACGCCGAGAGCCGCGCCGCGCTGAACTGCTCCTTCAGCTTCCTGACCGCGGGATTCGCACCCGCCGCCTGCGCGAGCTCCTCCAGCGATTTGAGCCGATCCTCCCAGCCGAGCCTGACCGCTGCCTGTACCGCCGCGAGATCGCAGCAGCTTGCGACCCAGCCGTCGGTCCTCGCGAACGCATGCGCCCACAGATGCCGTTCGCCCGGATCGAGGCGGAACGCTTCGGGATCGCGGAGACTGAGCGCCGCAAGCGCCGTGTCCGAGACCGGATGGGCCTTCAACCGCTCGCGCAGCGCCTTCTCATCCACCACTACGTAGCCGGGCCGGTGCAGCTGCCCGGTGCGGGCCTCCTCCCTGCATTTTTCGACGGTTTCGACGCTGAAGTGCGCAGTGAGCGCGTTCCAGCAGTTCACGCGGACGGATTCGATGATGATGTTGGTATCCACGAGAACGACTTGTCCGCGCTGCACGGCACATGCCTCGCATCACAGATCGAACGGGACGGGGAGCCCGTAGTCTCCGAACAGGTCGGCCAGGTCCTCGATGGTCCCGACCGTCAGCGACGCGGCACGGCGCACGGAAAGGTCGCCCTTCACCAACGCGTCGCGCAGTCGTTCGGCGAACGCGCGGCTGAACAGCTTCGGCGTCGGCAACGGCTGCCTCGGCTGTCCGTTCGCCGTCAATCGGCTATCGCGGATCTCCAGAAGGTCGCCCTTGGTGAGCCAGCCGAGCTGGACAAGGCGCCATTTGAGCGCGACTGCGGTCACGAGCAGATCGGTCGCGGTGGCGTTGAGCCAGTCGTGAATTTCCGTCTTTCCCCGCGACTGCCAGCGCGGCGCAAGCGTGCGCTCGGGCATGAGCAGCGCCGAGGCGAAGTTGTCGGCGAGCTGCTCTACGCGCCCGCCCTTGCCACGGCGCGGAATTTCCCCTTCCCTGTGCTTGGGAGGCATCTGCTCCCAGGTAAGAAGATGAAATGTCTCGTGGGCGAGGTCGTAATGGCGACGGCCCTCCGGTTCCTTCCGGTTGATCAGGATTGCGTTCAATCTCGGCAACTGGCACGCCGCCCCGGAAATGCTCTTCGGCGCATCCACGTAAAGCACGAGCGCCCCCAGCTTGTCGCGCACCCGTTCCGCCAGCCGCAGCGCGGGGACTTCTCCCAAGTCCCACTCGCGGCCCAGCGCCTCGGCCGCGGCCATCGCATCCTCGTAAGTACTTTTCTCCGTCAGCGGCAACCGCGGCTGGAGCGGATTCGCCGGTCCGTCCTTGCCTTCGCCGAACTGACGGTAGAGCGCAATCCAGCGTCCGGCTCGTTCCTCGAACGAGTCGAGCAGATTTCCTTCGACATCTCTCGAAGTTCGCCAGGAAAAGCGCCCTTCACCGACCAGGCGGAGTGGGTCGGTGAAGTAGTCCAGGTCCACGCCGAGCGCCTGCATGGCCCGCACGAGTTCCTCGGCCGATATCTTGCGCGTTCCGGCCTCGATCGCTGCGAGGATCTGGCGGTCTTTGAAGCCGAGCTTTTCCGTGAGCTGCACCTGGGTGAGGCCAAGCTTTTCGCGCGCGTGCTTGAGGCGGCGGCTGATGAGGTCGTTCATGACTTTCTCTGAATGGTTCTATCGCGTCCTGGGTTACGAACCTTGCATGGCGAGTCTGCTACCTCCCGAGCGTGTTGTTGATGCGCTTGAACAACCCCTCGAAGCGCTTCAACGTGTCGTCGCTCAACGTCGCCAGCACCGCGTCGCGCTCGCGCAAAAGCACGTCCGCGGGGCGGCCGTGGTCGTAGCGCTCGACGCCTTCCAGCCGCGCGATGCGCGCCACGATCGGATCATTGCCCTTGAGGTCTTTGGCCTTGATCGTCTTGCCGAACGCCTTGTTGTAGAGGCCGACGTATTCGTCGTCCTCGAACAAATCCTCAATGTCGCCAGTCTTACGGCCAAGCACGTCCCCAACGAGGATGATGCGCTGCTTCTCCAGATAGCCGTCCTTCGCCATGCGCTCTAGGCGCTGATTGCCTTCCTTGCGCGAGTCCACAAGCACCGTCACCTTGAGATGGTTGCCAAGGAGCGCAACGAACGTGGGGATCAGGTCCGCACCGCCGACCGGGACGATGCTCCACTTCGAGTCGAGGCTCGTGCGTCCCTTCGACGCGAGGAAGTCCGAAATCAGTTTCAGGTAGGCGTAGTCGGATGTGCCCTCCACGACGACGTTGTGCTCGGCGACGAACAAGTGCTGCACCAGGTCGTAGCCAAGCGCGCCTTGGAGCGGGAATAGGGTGTCGCGGTCCCGCGTGAGGACGTCGCTGGACAGAACCGCGCCCACATCCTTACCGCGATCCTCTACTAGCCGGACGCGCTCCAGCTTGCCCGGCTGAACCATGAACGGCGAGTGCGTGGTGTAGATGACCTGGCAACGCTTGGTCAGGCGCTCTTCGATGAACCGCAGGAAGTCCGCCTGCGCCTTGGCGTGCAGGCCCACCGCGGGCTCATCCAGCAGAATCACGACTGGCGGGTCGCGGTGCTCGTACTCGGAGAACGCGGCGAGGAACGAGAAGAACCACTGGAACCCAGCCGAATGTTCGTTGAACGGCAGCGACAGCGAGTGGCGGTTGTCCCAGATGCGGATCTTCATTTCATCGAGTACGGCGTGCTTGCCATCGCCCCGGACCTCGGTGCGCTGAGTGATGTCGGGCTGGACGCGCAATTCCGGGTTCTGCGTCCAGTACTTGTTGACGTCGTCGGTAAGCACGTTGGCGACGTTCTCCAACTCACGCTTCCGGCGCTCGTAGTCCGGGTTCAGCATGTACTCGTCCTCGGTGCCGCCCAGCTTGAGCAGGGCGCGCGCCGTCGCGTCGGAGTCGCTGAGCTTGTCGTTCTTCAGGACGTCGTGAATCTTTACACTGTAGGGCAGCTTGCTGTAATCGGCGAAGTAGAAGAACTCCGGCAGGCGGCCCTCGGCAGTGTCCCAAGCGGCGTCATCGAAGTTGTCTTTGTTACCGAGAAGCGCCTTGAGTGCCGACTGCGCGTTGCTGAAGAGCTTAAGGTCT
>DASRFY010000063.1:0-66640 GCA_035651315.1 Burkholderiales bacterium | reverse complement strand
CCCTCGACTACGGCCAACTGGTCGACACCGCGGCCACCCTGGCCATTCCGAGCGTCAAGGACGTCAAGCTCAAGGATCCGGCGAACTTCCGCTACATCGGCAAGCCGGTCAACACCATCGACGGCCCCGACATCGTCACCGGCCGCGCCGTGTACGGCATCGACAAGAAGCTGCCGGGGATGGTCTTCGCCGTGGTCGAGCACTGCCCCGTCACCTACGGCAAGGTGAAGTCCTTCGACGCGTCCGAAGCCATGAAGGTGCCGGGCGTGATCAAGGTCGTGGAGATCCCGCAGCACCAGCCGCCGATCGTGTTCAACACGCTGGGCGGCATCGCGGTGGTGGCCAAGAACACCTGGTCCGCGAACGAGGCCCGCAAGAAGCTCAAGATCGAGTGGGACTACGGCCCCAACGTCGTCTACAACTCCGACGAGTTCCGCAAGGAGATGCAGCAGACGGCGAACAGCGACGCGAAAGTGGTGCGCGAGGAAGGCGACGCGGTCGGCGCCATGGGCAAGGCGGCGAAGGTCGTGGAAGCCGATTTCTACATTCCGCACTACGCGCACGCGACGATGGAGCCGCCGGCGGCGATCGCCGTGGTGAAGAACGGCAAGTGCGAAGTCTGGTCGGCCTGCCAGGACGCCCAGGCGGCGCGCTCCACGGTCGCCGGCACGCTCGGCATGGACGAGAAGGACGTCACCTCGCACGTGACCCTGCTCGGCGGCGCATTCGGCCGCAAGTCCAAGCCGGACTTCGCCGCGGAAGCCGCCTTCCTGTCCAAGCAGCTCGGCGTTCCGGTGCGCGTGACCTGGACGCGTGAGGACGACCTGCAGCACGCCTATTACCACACGGTGTGCGCGCAGCATGTCAAGGCCGGCCTGGACGAGAACGGCAAGGTGATCGCGTGGCATCACCGCAACGTGTTCCCGACCATCTGGTCGACGTTCGAGAAGGACGATCCGCAGCTCGGGCACAAGATCGAGCTGAGCCTCGGCTACATCGACCTGCCGTACGCGATTCCGAACCTGCGCCTGGAGAACGGCAAGGCCAAGGCCCACGTGCGCATCGGCTGGCTGCGTTCGGTGAACAACATTCCGAACGCCTTCGTGCAAAACACGATGGCCAACATGCTGGCGCACGAGGCGGGGCGCGACCCGTACGACTTCCTCATCGAGCTGATCGGTCCGGACCGCGTGCTGGATCTGTCGTCGACGGACTACTGGAACTACGACCAGACCTGGGACGAATACCCGATCATGACCTCGAGGCTGAAGAACGTGCTGCGGGTCGCGGCGGGCAACGCCGGCTACGGCAGGAAACTGCCGGAGCGCGAGGGCATCGGTCTTGCGGTGCACCGCAGCTTCACCACCTACGTGGCCACAGCGGTTCATGTGAAGGTGTCGAAGGACGGCAAGGTCACCATCCCGCGGGTCGATGTCGCCTACGATGGGGGGCTGATAGTCAACCCCGACCGGGCGAAGGCGCAGATGGAAGGCGCCTGCATCTACGGCATGTCCGCGGCCTGGGGCTGCCAGATCACCGCGAAGGGCGGCGTGATCGAGCAGAAGAACTTCCCGGACTACCCGGTGGTGCGCATCATGGACGCTCCGCGCGAGATCCATGTCCACCAGGTCAATGCCGACAGCAACTATCCGCCGGGAGGCATCGGCGAACCGGGTACTCCGCCGTTCGCGCCGGCGCTCACCAATGCGATCTTCGCCGCTACCGGCAAGCGCATTCTCGAGCTGCCGATCTCCAAGACCGATCTTTCGGCGTAAGCGGCTGGCAGTGGTAACGCGGCGGCGGCCTTCGGGCCGCCGTTTTTTTTGGATCCCGACTGCGAGCGTTTCCGCTCCCGATCACACAGTGGACAGGACAGCGCGCTACGGGCCGGAGCAGGAAATTCCCGCATGACTGACCTCGTCGCGCAGCAGGTCTCGGGCGTCGTCGCCTTCTACGACGCGCATCCGATCAACGAGGAGCAGATCCTCCGCGCGCTTCAGGCCAGGGGCGTTGCGCAGGCCGGCCTCACCGAGGAGATTCTCCAGGAGTACGACCAGGACCACTTCGGCGGCACCGAGGCGAACGACGTCCTGTTCGCCAAGGCCGGCATCCGGCGCGAACACGCGGTACTCGACGTATGCAGCGGCATGGGCGGCCCGGCGCGCTACCTCGCGCATCGCCTCGGCTGCCGCGTGACCGGACTCGACTTCACCGAGAGCCGCCATCGCGGCGCGCAGCGGCTCACCAAGCTGGTCGGCCTGGATCAACTGGTCGACTTCCGCCTCGGCAACGCGCTCGACATGCCGTTCGCGGACGCGAGCTTCGATGTCGTCATCGGCCAGGAAGCCTGGTGCCATGTGCCCGACAAGCCGCGGCTCATCGCGGAGTGCGCGCGCGTGGCCAGGCACGGCGGCGCCATCGCCTTCACCGACATCCTGCGCACGGAAAAGCTCTCCGCGCGGGAACTGGATCGGCTCAGGCGGGAAATGACCTTCCCGACGCTGGAAACCCTGGACGGCTATGGCGCGCTGCTGGAGCGGCAGGGATGCAAGATCGAATCGCGCGACGACCTGAGCGGGCAATGGTCGGGCATCCTGGTGCAGCGGCTGGCGATGTACCGCGGGCTGAAGGAGGAAACGGTGCGCCGGTTCGGGGAGGCGCATTTTCGCAAATGGGACAGCGCCTACGCGTTCTTCGTCGGGCTGTTCGGCGAAGGCAAGCTCGGCGGCGGGCGCCTGGTCGCGAGAAGCGTCAAACCGTCGGCGCCGTCTGGCGCGCCTGCCCGCGACGCGCAATGATGTCGCGAAGCGCGGTGCAGGCTACTTCAACGCGCCGGCATCACGCGCGCCCGCCCGGCTGCGGCTCGCCCGGAGCAGCGGTCCCGGTCCGGCACACCCGGTTGCGGCCGGCCTGCTTCGCCGCGTACAGCGCCCGATCGGCGGCGGCGATGAGCGAGTGCACCGTCTGCGCGTCGTCCGGGAAGGCCGCGACGCCGACGCTCACGGTGAGTTCGATCGCCCGGCCCGCCGCGAGAGCGAACGCTCGGGCGGCAATGGCGCCACGAATGCGTTCGGCAACGGCCAGGGCGCTTTCGGACCCCGTTTCGGGAAGAATCACCGCGAATTCCTCGCCGCCGTATCGGGCCGGCTGGTCCGCCGGGCGCAGCGTCTGCCGGACCCGGTCGGCGAAGATGCGCAGCACCTCGTCCCCGGAGACGTGTCCGTGCGAATCGTTCACGGCCTTGAAGTGGTCGAGGTCCAGCAGCAGCAGCGCGCAGGAATGGCGGTAACGCCGCGAACGTTCCAGCTCCTCGGACAGGCGCACCATGAATTCGCGGCGGTTCAACAGCCCCGTCAGGCTGTCGCGGGTGGCGAGCTCGGTGAGCGCGGCGCGGCTTTTCTCCAGTCGTTCCGCCATGGCGTCGAACACCGCCGCGAGCTCGCCGAGCTCGTCCTCGCGCGCCAGCCTCACGCGGTGGGAAAGCTCGCCGTCGGCCAACCGGGCCGCGCCGGCGCGCAGCACATCCACTCCGCTCAGTAAGGAGCGGGCCAGCACGGCGCTGGCGAGCAGCGATATCGCGAGCGCCGCCGCAAACGCGCCGAACGTGATCCACTCGCTTCTCGTGCGCGCCGCCTGCGCGACCGCCCGGGCCCGGCCGATCTCGCGATCCGCCACGGCCTGCACCTGATCGAGCAGCGCCACGGCGCGGTCGATATGCGCGTCGAATGTCTCCATCATGCGCACCGCCGAGGGGTTGCCGACGGGATGGCGCTGTCGCAGGATCGCCTCGGCGAACGGCAGGCTTTGCTGCCACTGCTTGCCGGCGGAGGCGATCAGACTTTCCTGCTCCTTCAAGGTAAATGGTTCCTGCGCGATCGCCGCAAAGGCCTCGTCCACCTCGCGGCGCAGCTGAGCGAACCGCTGCCGCTCGTCGTGATCGCCGTAGATCAGGTAGTCGCTGACCGGCGTCTCGGCCACCAGCAGCTTCACCTGGAGGCGCGTCGCGGGATGGATTTCCTCCGTCACCTCCCGCACGACGTCCTCCAAGGGATCGATCAGGCGCGGAAGCAGATAGAACAGGCCCACCGCGCCGGCGAGAAGAAAGGGCAGCAGGACGGCGCCGAGCCCGAGGACGAAGCGGGTACGCAGAGAAAGTGCCGGCATACGCAGCGTATTATTCTGCGGAATCGGGCAGAATTCCACGCGCCGGATCGACCGCTGAATCCGCCGCGCCTGCCGCTCATTTTTTCCGGTCCAAGCTCGCGACCGCGCGGAGAGAACCTTGGCCGCAGGCAAGCACGCCCTTGTCGTACTGAATCCCGGACACTTTCACGCCGCGCTCACCCTGCGCGAACGCCATCCGCGTCTGCGCGACGACGTCTACGTCTACGCCGAGGACGGGCCGGAGCTGGAGAGCTTCCTGCGCCTGGTGCGCTCGTTCAACGAACGCGCCGCGGCGCCCACATGCTGGAATCTCCACGTCTACCGCGGCGCGGATTGCCTGCAGCGGCTGTGTGCGGAACGCCCCGGCGACGTGGCGGTCGTCGCGGGGAGAAACGACACGAAGATGTCCTCGATCCTCCGCCTGCACGCGGCGGGTTTCTTCGTCCTCGGCGACAAGCCGTGGATCATCGGCGCCCGGCAGCTCGACATGCTGAAAGAGGCGGCCGAATCGCCGCCGCTGGCAATGGACATCATGACCGAGCGCTACGAAATCGCGAACCGGGTCCAGAAAGCGCTCGTCGAACGGCCGCAGATATTCGGGCGCCTGCGCACGGATGGCGACGGGCCCGGGATCGCCCTGCGCAGCGTCCACCACCTGTACAAGACGGTCGGCGGCAGGCCACTCGTGCGCCCATCGTGGTTCTTCGACGTCGCGGTGCAGGGTGAGGGCATCGTCGACGTCACCACCCACCTGGTCGATCTTGCCCAGTGGATGACGGGCGGCGACCGGGCGTTCGACTACGAGCGGGACATCGAGCTCGTTTCCGCACGCCAGTGGCCGACGCAGGTGCCGCGCGAGCTGTTCCGGCGCATTACCGGGGTGCGGGATTTCCCCGAAGGGCTGCGCGATCGCGTGGTCGGCGGCGCGCTGCTCTACCTGTGCAACGCCTGCATCGACTTCCGGCTGCACGGCGTCCCGGTGCGTGTGGAGTCGTTGTGGGCACCCGCGCCGCCGGAAGGCGGCGGGGACACGCACTGCGCCATGTTGCGCGGAAGCGGAGCGGACCTCCTTGTCGAACAGGACGCGAGTACGGAATTCGTCACCGCGCTCAGCGTGCGACCGGTCGAGAGCGGCGCGAAGTTCGCCGGCATGCTCGCGGACGCGATCGCGTCCTTGCAGGATGAGTTCCCCGGCCTCGGCCTGCGGCCCTCGGGCGGTGCGTTCCGGATCACGATTCCGGAGATGCTGCGCACCACGCATGAGCAGCACTTTGCCAGGGTGCTGGACCAATTCCTCGCCTGCATCGACAGCGGCGAGGCGCCGGGTGATTTCGGCGCCGGCCTCGTTGCCAGGTACACGCTGCTCGCGCGCGCCGCGGAACTCTCCCACGGAGAGGCGTGAACGTTCGGGCAGGGCGCGCCAGCCGACCTCTTGCCCGGTCGAGATTCGCTTACGACGCGATCATTTGGTCGCATCGGATACCTCGGCCCAGTCCTTACAATACGCGCCTTCCAATCCGAGCAGATCAACCTCGATCTGGGACTTACCCAGCCGAACGCGCTGCAAGGTCTGCTGCAGCTCAACCTCAATTACCAGGACCACGAAAGCGGACTGCAGGGCGAGCCGGAAGAATCCGGCAGCAAGACGGTGTGGCTCTCCCCTGGCCTGAGTTACGCCGCCAGTCCGAAGGCGCATGTCTACGGCTTCGTGCAGCTGCCGCTGTACCAATACGTGAACGGCACGCAGCTCAACGCAAACCGGGTGGTGTCGGCGGGCTGGAGCCAGCTGTTCTGAGCGGCACTCGCCGCCGGTGCCGCTATTTGACGCCCAGGATCCTCGACGCCTTCGCCACGTCCTGCGGCTTGACCCAGAACATCGCGCCGTAGCGCCCGCTGCCGGCGGACATCGCGTCCAGCGCGGTGATGCTGACCTTGGCTTCGGCGAGCTTGCCGATGACATCGTAGATCGCCCCGAGCCGGTCCTCGCCCTGGACCAGGAACACGGTCTTGCGCGCCGAAAGCTTCCACTTGTTCTTCTTCGCCACGGCCTTGAGCTGCGCGGCGTCTTCCGGGATGAAATCGACCTGGGCCTTGCGCCCGGACGGGAAGCCGGTGAACGCGAGCAGATTCACCCCCGCGTCCTTGAGCGCCTTCAGACAGGCCGCACCCTCGCCCGCCTTGTTCGCGACCTCCATGGAGAAGTAATCCAGCTTGCGCAGTTCGTCCATGATCCCCTCCTTTCGGATATGCCTGATTCATCTATAGCACGCCCGAACCGGCAGGCAAGTCCTTCCGGGCTTTCTCGCCGTCAATTTGTTCTCCAATGCGCTGAAGTACACTCCGCCGCTGTGGAGCGCCCGATCGTCCGGCTGCACGTGCCCGGCTTGGAGGGTCGGCCGCAAGTCGATTTTGCTTGTCACCCTGACCCTGATGGGCGCCGCGACCGCCGCAAGCGGCTCAAGGTCGAGGAATCCGCGGGCTTCGCCGCTGTCGCCGCACATCGCGAGATCGTCTCCGTTCCGATGCTGGAGGCCTTCCGGCATTTCGGCAGGCCGATCGTGCTGTACTTCCTCCTTGGCTGCGGTCGCTCTCGTCGCCGCACTGGCAGCGCGCAAGACCAGGGGCCGCAGGATGTGAGCGCGCGAGAACGTCCGCGAAGCGCGACATCGATTGCCGATCCGGTTCCAATCGGATCATTCGTCCGAGCGCAAAGCGCGAGCCGTCAACCCGCGGCCACCCCCGGACGTTCTGCGCTCGCGCCCCGGCGATTCGAAACGCGCCCCGGACCCGCACCGGGCCTGCAGGCGACTGACTTCGCGTCGGGGAATGCTCTTCTGCGATCTTTCCGAGGAGGCGGCCATGCACATTGCGCACAAGATCGGCGTCCGACCTGAACGCCGCCAATTTCTGACTGCCTGCACCTTCCTCGCCGCGGGCGCACTGCTCGGCGCCGCGGGGCGCGCACGCGCCGCGCCCGCATCCGCGGGGCTGGCCGACCCGGGGCTGATCGAGGATCTGGTGGCCGCAAATCATATTCTCGCCGACCAGGGGGTCGTCGACGGCTACGGTCACGTGAGCGCGCGACACGACAAGGATCCCAGTCGCTACCTGCTCGCCCGCTCCGTCGCGCCGGAGCTGGTCACCGCGGAGGATATCCTCGAGTTCGACCTCGACAGCAATCCGGTGGACGCGCGCGGGCGCAAGCTCTACCTCGAGCGCTTCATCCACGGCGAGATCTACCGCGTGCGTCCCGACGTCAAGGCGGTGGTGCATCACCACTCGCCGGCCGTCATCCCGTTCGGCGTGACCGGGGTGCCGTTGCGGCCCGTGTACCACATGTCCTCCTTCATCGGACTGGGGGTGCCGGTATTCGAGATCCGCGATGCGGGCGGCATGACCGACATGCTGGTGCGCACGCCCGAACTGGGGCGCGCCCTCGCGCGCACGCTGGGCGACAAGCCGGCGGTGCTGATGCGCGGGCACGGGGCGGTGGTGGTGGGAACGTCGCTGCCCGAGGCGGTGGGCCGCAGCATTTACCTGCAGATGAACGCCCGGCTGCAGGCGCAGGCGATGGCGCTGGGCGGCAAGATCACCTACCTCGCTCCGGAGGAAGTGCAGAAGCTGCGCGGCATCGGCGGCTACGAACGCGCCTGGGAGCTGTGGAAGCGCAAGGTATCGGCGCGCTGAATGCCTTCCCTGCCCGCCCAAAGAGTGGGAGGATCATGCTTCTCGCTCCGCTGCATGTTCGGGCTGGCAGCCGGCGGCTCGCCGCGCGGCGTGAATCGGGGGCAGACGATGACCACTCCGCGTCACGAAGACTTGATTGTCGATCAGTTCACGCGCCAGGCGACGGTGTTTTCGGCCGCGAAGCCCATCGCCGACGAGAACGCGCTGCGGCTGCTGGTCGAGTTCAGCGGCGCCGGTCCCGAGGACACGGTGCTCGACGTCGCCTGCGGCGGCGGGCTGGTAGTCTGCGCATTCGCGCAGGTCGTGAGTCATGCCACCGGGATCGACGTCACGCCGGCGATGCTGGACCGCGCCCGCGCGCTCGCCCGGGAAAAAGGTGTCGACAACGTGAGCTGGAGGCTGGGCGATGTCGGCGCGCTGCCCTATCCGGACCGTTCGTTCACCATCGTCGTATCCCGCTTCACCTTCCATCACTTTCTCGACCCGCTCTCCGTGCTCAAGGAAATGGCGCGGGTCTGCGCGCCCCGCGGCCGGGTCGTGGTGGTGGATGTCGAGGCTTCCGCCGATTCCGCGAAGGCGTCCGAGTTCAACCGCATGGAAAAGCTGCGCGACCCGTCGCACGTCCGCGCGATGCCGGTCTCCGAGCTGAAGTCCATGTTCGCCGCCGCCGGTCTGCCGCAGCCGGAGGAAACGTCCTACGAGCTGCGCGACGAGCTGGAGAACCTGCTCGCGCGCTCGTTTCCGAATCCCGGCGACGGCGACAGGATCCGCGCCCTGTTCGCCGCCTCGGTAAGCGACGACCGGCTCGGCATCCCGCTGCGCCGGGAGGGCGATCGGATCGAATACGCCTATCCGGTCGCGGTGCTGAAGGCCGCCTGCCCGTGACATCGGGCGCCGCCATCCCGACCTCGCGCCGCGCCCGCCCGTCGCCCTGCAACCGGACCGGAGACGCCGAACCGCGATGAACGCCTCTCCCTTCACCTTGACGACGGTGTGCGTGGCGCTGTCCCTGACGCTTGCCTTCGGCGGCCGCTGCGGCATGGCTGCGGAGCCGTTCCGGGGCAATCTCACCGGCAAGGACATGCTCGGTTTCTGCAAGGATGCGCTCGCCGACCCGATGAAGGATTTCGAGAAGGGCATGTGCTTCGGCTTCATCGACGGCTTCATGGCCGGCCACTTCGTCGCCACCACCTGGCACTATTTCCATCACCGCAACGAGAAGATGGACGAGATCTACGGCCGCCTTTGCGTCCCGAAGGAAATGAACCGCACCGAGATGGCGAAGATCTACGTCCGCCACCTCGAGGCGCATCGCGACAGCCTCGCGTGGAACGCGGGACAACTGCTCGACGCCGCCTTGCGCGAGGCGTATCCCTGCCCGGAATGAATCGGCCAGCCGCCCGCGCGCGCCGACCCATGCGCACCGGTAAACGCGCCAGCATCATCGACTGCATCGGCGACACGCCGCTGGTGCGGCTGAAGCGCGCCTCCGAGCTGACCGGCTGCGAGATCCTGGGCAAGGCCGAGTTCATGAACCCCGGCGGCTCGGTGAAGGACCGCGCCGCGCTCGGCATCGTCCGCGCCGCCGAGAAAAACGGTGCGCTGCGTGCCGGCGGCATCGTGGTCGAAGGCACCGCCGGCAATACCGGCATCGGCCTCGCGCTGGTCGGCAACGCGCTCGGCTACCGCACCGTGATCGTCATGCCGGACAACCAGAGCCAGGAGAAAGTCGACGCGCTGCGCGCGCTCGGCGCGGAAGTGCGCTTCGTGAAGCCGGTTCCCTACCGCGACGACAATCACTTCATCAAGGTCTCAGGCCGGCTGGCGCAGGAACTGAATCGATCGGATCCAAAGGGCGCGATCTGGGCCAACCAGTTCGACAACGTCGCCAACCGCGATTTTCATTTCGCCACCACCGGCCCGGAGATCTGGCGCCAGACCGGCGGCGAGTTGGACGGCTTCGTGTGCGCCGTCGGAACCGGCGGCTCGCTCGCGGGAATCGCGGCCTATCTCAAGAAACAGAAACCGCGGATCTGCATCGGCCTCGCCGATCCCGACGGCTCCGCGCTGTACAACTACGTCATGCACGGCGAACTGAAGCTCGCGGGCAGCTCCATCACCGAGGGGATCGGCACCAGCCGTATCACGAAGAACTTCGAAGGCGCGCCGGTCGACATCGCGTTCCAGATTCCCGACGCCGAGGCGATCCCGATCGTCTACGACCTCATCGTGCAGGAGGGCCTCTGCCTCGGCGGCTCCAGCGGCATCAACGTCGCGGGCGCGATTCGCCTCGCGCGCCATCTCGGTCCCGGCCACACGGTCGTCACCCTGCTCTGCGACTCGGGTATGCGCTACAAGAGCCGGCTCTTCAACCGCGAATACCTGCTGTCGAAGGGGCTGCAGCCGCCGGCGTGGGTGATCTGACTCGACCCATGACCCTCGAGTAATGTCGCAGCCGTCGGAGTAGTATTCCGCACGGTTCGAGAACCCGCGCGACCGCTGCGCGGCGCACACGAACCACACCGGCGTCGAGCGCCGGGACGGGATGATCGTCGAATGGGGGAGGCCGCCAGGATGCACACAGGATTCGCGCCCGAACGCCGGCGAAGAACGATTCTGAAGGTTTCGTGGCGGCTGCTTCCGCTCATCGTGGTGAGCTATCTGGTGGCATACATCGACCGCACCAACGTCGCCTTCGCCGCGCTCACCATGAACAAGGAACTCGGCATCAGCGCGTACCTGTACGGCTGGGGCGCGGGAATCTTCTTCCTCGGCTACGCGCTGTTCGAGGTGCCGAGCAACGTGATCCTCGAGCGGGTCGGCGCGCGGCGATGGATTGCCCGCATCATGCTCACGTGGGGAATCATCTCGGGCCTGATGGCCGCTACCACCGGGCCGATCAGCTTCCTGGTGCTGCGCTTCCTGCTCGGCGTGGCGGAAGCCGGGTTCTTCCCCGGCATCATCCTCTATCTCACCTACTGGTATCCGGCCGAGTACCGCGGGCGGGTGATCTCCACGATGTACCTCGCGCTGCCGGTGTCGAACGCGATCGCCTCGGCGGTCTCGGGCGCGGTGCTGGGGATGGACGGCATTCTCGGCGTCAAGGGCTGGCAGTGGGTGTTCATCGTAGAGGCGATCCCGGCGATCGCGCTCGCCCTCGTCGTGCTGAAGCAGATGACCGACCGCCCCGCCGCCGCGAAGTGGCTCGGCGCCGAGGAGCGCGAATGGCTCGAATCCGAGCTGGAAGCCGAGCGCAGGAAGGTGGAAGGCGCCGGGCGGCTCACCCTGTGGCAGTCGCTCACCGACAAGCGCGTGCTCACGCTGTCGCTGATCTACTTCTTCACCGTCACCGCCAACTACGGCATCACCTTCTTCATGCCGCAGATCGTGAAAGGCCTGGGCCTGTCGAACACGATGACCGGCCTC
Source organism: Burkholderiales bacterium (assembly GCA_035651315.1). Classification (GTDB taxonomy): domain Bacteria; phylum Pseudomonadota; class Gammaproteobacteria; order Burkholderiales; family Eutrophovitaceae; genus DASRFY01. The sequence goes on along the minus strand of DASRFY010000063.1, from coordinate 55,363 downwards.
GTCGCATCGGTCCCTTACATCGTCGGCGCCATCGGCCTCGTGCTCTGGGGCTATTCGTCCGACCGGCGCAAGGAGCGCCGCTGGCACCTGGTCGTCGCCACGACCGTATCGGCATTCGGCCTGATCGGCGCCGGCTGGCTGGGCGCATCCTGGTGGGCGGTCCTCGCGATGTGCGTCGCCACCGTCGGCATCTACGGCTCCCGCCCCTGCTTCTGGCCGATGCCTTCGTTCTTCTTGACCGGTGCGGCAGCCGCCGCCGGCATCGCGCTCATCAATTCCATCGGCAACCTCGGCGGCTACGTCGGACCCTTCGTCGTCGGCTGGATCAAGGACAGCACCAGGAGCTTCGAGATGGGGCTGTATTTTCTTGCGGGGTGTGCGCTGCTATCGGGGATGATTACGTATTTTGCGGTGCGGGCGACGAACGAAGCGGAAGCGCGGCAAGCCGGTGAGGCGAAGGGGGTTCGTGGCGAGGTGAAGTCGGCGGCATGAGCGATCAGGCATGGGCGGCGGTCCGGCGGCCTCGGCCGCCAGCTTGAGCCTGCCTTCCCGGTAGTCCTTCTTCCACTTCGAGAGCATGAACGGGTGGATATCCAGGGCGTGAGCCACGTCCTGCGTCTGGATATCCGGGTGATTCGCCAACCTCACCGCCTGAATCTTGAACTCCAGTGTGTAGCGATGAACCTTCTTAGGACCCACCGGTGCTGCCATTTGAACCTCCTCTACCGTTAGGTCGAGGTGTCCACTTTATCGGATGAGGTTCCCGGTTGCCGTTGAGCCGGTAGTTAGACGCTTGGCTGATCGACTGGCTTTGAGAATGACGCGGAGCGCATCATTCACGGCGGCAGAATCCGGGAACGCCTTAGCGATGTCGGGTTCCAGGACGACGATGTTGGCGCCTTCCTTCAGAATGCGCTTGTAATACTTTCCGCGCACCGCCTTCGAATAGTCAAAGTCGTATTCGGCACGCATTTTTTTGACCAGCAAGTGGATGTGGTTGGACGTGACCATGTAGTTGAGCACGCAGAGCCCGAATCGCTTGGGCGCCTCATACAGCCAGCGCAAGTGAGTGGTCCTGTCACGGGAAAATTTCAGGAGAAAGCTGCGCTCGTGGCAGCAATGTGCGAGGTGCCAGATCAGGCTAGGCAAGAAATGGCGGTTGGCACGCGGCATCGCTTCTCCCCCAAGAGCGCTGATATTGACGGGAAAAAGGAGTCTCTAAGCGCCTGGAACGCGCCAATATTACGGACTTGCGCCACCGGATCAGATGCTTGCGGTGGTCCGACCCGACTCTAGCCGACTCTAGACCTTGGGCGCATTCACGGGCCGCTTGCCGACGTTGCGAAGGCGCGGAAACATGGCTTGCAATTTGGAAAAGTCGGTTCTAATTTGCAAGGCACGCGAGAATGATCTGCGCGCGCCCGGCCTGCCGCTCCGGCAGCGCATGTAAGATTGCCCGCGAGCGGGCCCGCCCGCGCCGGACAGGAGTCGCCGTCATGCCCTTGCTGCGCCGGAATCCCACCCGCCTTAGCGGTCCGGGCTCACGCCTCGAGCCCTGCCCCGATTCCCCGAACTGCGTGTGCAGCGACGCGCCCGACAAGGCGCACGCCATCGCGCCGTTTCGCCTCGCGGTGCCGGCCGCGCAGGCATGGGAGGCGGCGTGCGCGGCGGTGGCAAGCATGCCGCGTACGCGCATCGTCACCGAGAGCGCGGAATACCTGCATGCGGAATGCACGAGCGCGGTGTTCCGCTTTATCGACGACCTGGAGCTGCAGCTTCGCGCCGGCGAGGGCATCATCGCGGTGCGCTCCGCCTCCCGCCTCGGGTATTCGGACTTCGGCGTCAACCGGCACCGCGTGAAGCAGTTGCACGCCGTCCTTGCCGCGCGCGGCGTGATCTGCTAATCGGTGCGCTTCAGGGCTTTCGGCGCATCAAAGGCATAGACGACTCCGGCCCAGATGCCGAAGGGCGCGCCGGGCGATCGGAACTGCTCGGCCACCCCGCCGCCCGAATTGTTGAACGTGCCGCCAGGCCCGGTGAAGACGTTCTCGCCCAACAACCCCAATGTCTGATAGCGCCGGTTGAACAAGTTCTCGATGCGGCCGAAGAACTGCCAGCGCGCGTCCATCTGGTAGCGCGCATCGAGGTTGACCAGGGCGTATCCCGGCACTGTGCCGTGCACGTCCTGATTGTTCTCGTCGCCGCGGGCGAATTGGTCCGAGGCCGCTATCAGGCTGGCAGCCGCAGAGAACTTTTCGGTGAAACCGTATTCGGCGCGCAGGTTGAACTGATGCCGCGGAATGCCTGGAATGCGGTCGCCGGGATTGACCCGGATGTCCGTGCAGGTGGCGCAGGTGATCGGCTGCGCCGTCGAGTTGTTCGGGCTGTTGATTACCAGGGGGCTCTGGAACGTCGCATCGATGAAGCTGTAGTGGGACGTCAGGAGCAGCTTGCCGAGCGCGGCGTTCAGTCCCAACTCGATGCCCTGGCGCTGCGTTTCGCCGACGTTCTGGAAGAATCCCGAGCTGATCGCCCCGCCGCCGCTGCTGACGAACTGGATGTCGTCGTGCAGATCGGTGCGGAACACCGCCGCGCTCCAGTTGATGGTTTCCGCGGGTCTTCCGCGCAGGCCCGCCTCCCAGGTCTTCGAGATCACCGGCTTGAGCGACGGGTCGGCCACAAACGCATTGGGCAGGCTGCAGGGCGCGTTGGGGTCGGCGCAGGTCAGCTCGACGGGCGTCGGCACGCGCATGCCCTGGTTGTAGGTGACGTAGGTATTGATAGCCCGCATCGGCTCGTAGGTCACGCCCGCCGCCGGGTTGAAGCGTGAGAACGAATGGTCGCCGCTCAGCGCGGTGCCGAGCTGATCGGCGAGCTTGACCGACGCATAGTTGTAGCGTCCCGATGCCGTGAGATGCAGGTTGTCGCGCATGGCAAACGTGTCGGTCAGGTAGGCGCCGTAGTAGTTGTTGGTGCCGATGACTTGGGTGGTCAGGTTGATCGGCGCACTCGACAGCGTGCCGCGGTCGGGCGAAAAGCTGGCGTCCTGGGTGAACTGTGTGAAATCCGTCTCACCGTGGTCGAGGCTCAAGCCGGCGACGAAATTATTCTTGTGCCCGGCCAGGTCCCCGAGCAGCGTCATCTGCACCGTGCCGCCTTTGCCGACCTGGTGCGTGTCCGCAAGGATGTTCTGTGCGGGCGTGGTACCGGGACCGGTCGGGTTCAGCGGGTCGAAATTGTCGTTGACGTTGCTGTTGAACGAGAACAGGTCGACCTTGCGGTAATAGAGATCGCCGGCGAGCAGCGCGCTCTCCGACAGGAAGTGGCTGGCCTTCAGATTGAGGAACGCCAGCCGGTTGTCGTTGATGTCCGGCCAGGTATAGGCCTGCTGGGGGCTGTCGAGCATGGAAAGCGGTAGCGCCTGCGTGCCCTGCAGCGCGTTGTTCGCGCCGGTGAAGCTGAGATCGACGTCGGTGGCGCTATCCTGGTAGCCGGTCTTGGCGAAGACCTGGTTCACGCGGCTGGGAGAATGGTCCCGCCAGCCGTCTTCTTGAAAGGCGTTGCCGGTGACGAAGTAATCGACCTTGTCGCCGTGCCCGCCGCTCTCGATCTCGAAGGCGCGGCGTCCGAAGGATCCGCCATAAGTCTGCAGCGAGGTCCCCGGGTAGTCGAAACCGCTCTTGGTCTGGATGGACAGCGCCCCGCCCAGGGTGTTGAGGCCGAACACCGGGTTCGAGCCGGGGATCAGGGTAACGCTGGAGATGGCCGACTGCGGAATGAAGTCCCAATTCACGGTATCGCCGAAGGCTTCGTTGATCCGTACGCCGTCCTGGAAGACCGACAAGCCCTGCGGAATTCCGAGCAGTGGCGAGGCGGTGAAGCCGCGGAAGTTTACGTCCGGCTGGAACGGGTTCACGCTGCTGTCGGTGACGCTCATGCTGCCCAGGTTCTGCGTCAGGTAATCGGACAGGCTCGGGGATATCTGCTTCGAGATGTCCTTGGCGGTAGCAGCCTGTACGTTTGCCGGCACCTGGCCGACCGGGATGCCGATCTCGGGAAGCGGTGTGGTGCCGATGACTTCGACGCTCGGGGCTTCCAACTCGGTCGCCGGGTTTTCCGCCGCGTAGGTCGCGCCTGTGGCAATTGCGGCGACAACGGCAAGGCCGAGTCCCGCGCGCGGCGTAAGACTTGAGCAAGACATTTGCTGATTCCTCCCTTTCCTTCTTGTTCTCTCGTTGCGGCGAAACGGCATGAGGGCCGTTCCCCGTTTACGCTACGACGCGTGGAATCGGCCATCTCGCAGCCGAGTCAGCCGCTGCAGCGAGCTTTGGATTATCCGGAGCTGCGGCGCCACCGGCAGCAGGCGCGCCTCCCGTTCAAGCCTGGGAAAAATTCCCGTCTTATCGATGCCTGAGAGATATGACATATGTCGCCGTTCTCATCGCCTAAATGCGTGAAGCCGCTCGCGCAGCGCACCCCGGACCCATACGACCAGGGCCACCACGACCACGATGCAGCAGAAAGCGACTACCGGGGGGAGGATCGTGAGGAACAAAGTCTTCAGTTGCGGCGGAAACCCGCTGAAAACCATCGGCACTGACAAACAAGCCTAACGGTAAGCGCCACGCTATGCGCTGTCGTCGTGCACAACTAGGGATAAACTCCCATTTTTAGTTGAGAAGAGCTCTTGCGTCACCGTCCGCGGGCACCGTCTTCGCATCGACATCGCCTCGTCCGGGGCGAGCCGCTGCGCTCAGGTCGAGCAACTGACGATCTTCGGGCGGATCTGTTCGATGGCGCGCGAAGGGCTCAGTCCCTTCGGGCAGACCTCGGTGCAGCTCATGATCGAACGACAGCGGAACACCGCGCCATGCGAGTCGCCGAGAGCCACGCCGCTCGGCGCGCCGCAGGGCGGGACGGCGTTCGCGGCGGGGAGCGGGCAGCACCCGGTGCATAAGGAAATTCCAAATTATTCGAACGCGGCATAAGGCACGGCGCTAGAGTTTCGTTGCGCGCCCTACGCGGGGCGCGAGACAACGTCCGAAGTCCTTCGGGAACAAGGACTGCCACCGCCTGGTTCGAGCGGCGAGATTTCGAACCCGTGGGATTTGATCGGGCAGCTTGCGACCACGCAAAAATCACCGCTAAAGCGCCGCGGATCGTCTCCGCGGGCCCTGGTCCGAACCTGAGGAGCGCACCGATGTCACGCTATACCCAGCTTTTCACCGATACCCAGTCCTTCCTCGCCGGGAATCCCGAGCAGGCCATCGCCAAGTTCAGCGTGGAGAGCCGCGGCAAGGACGGTCTTTACCGAGAAGTGAAGATCCGCAACTTCCACGTAGAGGTGGACGAACCGCCCGCCCTCGGCGGCACCGACGCCGCCCCCAACCCGGTCGAATACGCGCTCGCGGCGCTCGCCACCTGCCAGGAGATCACGTATCGCCTGCACGCCGATGCCCTCGGGATTCCGCTCAACGACGTGTCGGTGAGGCTGGAAGGCGAGATCGACCTGCGCGGCTTCTTCAACGCCGCGGAGGGCGTGCGCCCGGGCTACCAGCGGATTCGAGGCACCGTCGAGTTCGACAGCCCGGCCTCTCCGGAGCAGCTTGCGAAGCTCAAGGCGGCGGTCGACGCCCACTGCCCGGTGCTGGACCTGTTCCGCAACGCCACGCCGGTGCAGATCGCGATCGCCCAAGGCGGGAGCGCCGAGGAACGGGCGGCCGCCTGACGCACGGACGCCTCGATCCCTGACCTGATTCACTCCGCGTCTTCGGGGGTCGCTCGATGACCGCCGAAGGCGTGTCTTCCTCCCCGGCAGGAAATCGGGCACCGATCGGTGCCCGTTTTTTTTGACGTGAGCCGCGTCAGCGCTTGATCGGAAAGAAGGACACCGGCGTCATCAGCGCGTTCTGCTGATGCTCCAGCGCGCCGAGCTTGGCGCTCTCCTCGAGAAAGGCCAGCCACTCCGGGTCGGCCATCATGGCGGCGCGGCGTCGTTCGCGATCCGCGGCGTTTTCGTACGCCCAGATGTGGATGTACTGGTTGACGTTGCCGGTCTCGGTCACGAGGTAGGCGAAGGGCTGGCCGAGATGGCGGGTCTGCGGCCCCTTGCCCATTTTCTCGTACAGCGCGAGGTGCTTCCTGATCGTTCCGGGACGGCAGGTGTAGGTGCGAACGTCGAACAACATGTCTTCCTCCTGAAGAAAACGCTTGCCCAGCAGGCAACGGCCGGCTGCGGGTTTGCGAGTTTAGTCGCATTTTTGCATCCGAATGCGGAAGCGGGGCAATGGACCCCGGTCCGCCATGCAGAGGCATCGACGCTTCCCAAGCAAGCGCGGGCTGGATGCGACCCGTCCCGGCCGGCGAATTGCCTGCGTCGTCCGATGGGGGATCCGGCCGGAACCGGGATCCTTTCCGGGTACTTGACTGCGTCAAGAAGTTGTTGGACGCTGTCAGCATGTCGACAACGCGCGGCGCCGGCCGGGCCGATGAGCGCATCGAGGCCATCCGCCGCTTCAATCGCTTCTATACCCAGCGCATCGGCGTCCTCCGGCCACGGCTGCTAGACAGCGCGTTCTCGCTCACCGAGGCGCGCGTTCTCTACGAGCTGGCACACCGGGCCGCGCCCTCCGCCGGCGAATTGCGGCGGGAACTGGACCTCGACGCCGGTTACCTGAGCCGGATTCTCGGCGCATTCGAGCGCCGCGGCCTTATCACCCGCGCGCCCTCCCCGAACGACGCCCGCCGGAGTCACTTTTCGCTCACGGCCAGGGGCCGGCGCGCCTTCGCTTCGCTAGACCGGGAAGCGCGCGAGCAGATCGCTTCACTCCTCGCCGATCGCTCCGCCGGCGAGCAGCACCGGCTGCTCGGCGCGATGCAGGCCATCGAGGCAGTGCTCGAGAACCGGCCGGAAGGCGACCGCTCGTACTTGCTCAGGCCGCATCGACCCGGCGACATCGGCTGGGTCGTGCAGCGCCACGGCGTGCTGTACGCGCAGGAGTATGGCTGGGACGAAACCTTCGAGGGATTCGTGGCCGACATCGCCGGGCGTTTCCTGCGCAGCCACGACCCGTCGCGCGAGCGCTGCTGGATCGCCGAGCGCAATCACGAAAACGTCGGCTGCGTCTTCCTGGTGGCGCACTCGGCCACCGTTGCCAAGCTGCGCCTGCTTCTGGTCGAGCCCTCGGCGCGCGGACTCGGCATCGGCACCCGCCTGGTCGACGAGTGCATTCGCTTTGCGCGGCACGCGGGCTATCGAAAAGTCACGTTGTGGACCAACAGCGTTCTGCGCGCGGCGCGCCGGATCTACGAGGAAGCGGGCTTCCGGCTCCTCGCCGAGGAACCGCATCACAGCTTCGGGCGCGATCTCGTCGGACAGACCTGGGAGCTTGCGCTTCGAAGCGCGAACGCGCCGACAGCGCGCGAATAGGACCCGCGCCGGGAAAGGACGACGCACGACGTGGAACGCGGCGACGGGCTAGCGCAGAAGCGCGCGGCACGCGTCCATGATCGCCTCCGCGCTCATGCCGTACTTCGCGCGCAGCGGCCCCGTGGGCCCCACCATGGCGAAGGTATCGGGCATGCCGACCATGCGCATGCGCGTCGGCCGTTCGACGGCGAGCAGTTCCGCCACCGCCCCGCCCAGGCCGCCCGTGAGATGGTGTTCCTCCGCGGTGACGATGCCGCGGGTTTCCGCCGCGGCGGCGAGCACCGCGTCGCGATCGAATGGCTTGATCGTGTGCATGTTGAGCACGCGGGCGTCGATGCCTTCCCGCTTCAACGCATCCGACGCCCGCAGCGCCATTTCGACCAGCGCGCCGCAGGCGATGACCGCGACGTCGTTCCCCGGCCGCAACTGCACCGCCCGGCCGAGACGAAACGGCGCTTCGGGATCGCTGACAGACGGCTCCTCGGTGCGGCCGCCGAGGCGCAGGTACACCGGCCCGTCGATGTCGAGCGTCGCCAGCGTCGCCTTGTAGGCCTCGTCCACGTCGGCGGGGACGATCACGGTCATGTTCGGCAGGCTGCGCATCAACGCGAGATCTTCCAGCGCGTGATGCGTGCCGCCGGCCACGCCCAGCGAGATGCCGCTTGCGGCGGCGCCGATCACCACGCGCTGGTTCGCGTAGGCGACGTCGTTTCGCACCTGCTCCATGCTGCGCGCGGTGATGAACGGCGCGTAGGCGCACACGTAGGGATGCAGCCCGGTGGTCGCGAGCCCGGCGGCGGCGCCGATCGCGTTCTGCTCGGCGATGCCCACCTCGATGAAACGTTCGCGATGACGCTCGATGAAAGTACGGATGCCGAGCAGATCCTGGGTGTCGGCGGACACCACCACCGCGCGCGGCTCCCGCGCGCCGATCTCCAGCAAGGCCTGGCCGAAGGCGAGTCGCGTCTGATTCGCCGACCGGGCGCGCCAGTCTGAGGCGGCCGGGACGGCGCTGTTCATGGCGCCTCCCGTTCGTGGGGTTCGGCCAGTTCTCCGAGCGCGCGGGCGTAGACCTCGTCGTTCACCGAATTGCTGTGCCAGACGTAGGTGTTCTCCGCGAAGCTCACGCCCTTGCCTTTCACCGTGTGTGCAAGGATCGCGGTGGGCCGATCTGGATCGAGGGGCAGCGAGTCGAGCGCGTCGACGACTTGCGCCATGTCGTGGCCGTCGATCTCGCGCACCTCCCAGCCGAAGGCGCGCCACTTGTCGGGGAGCGGATCGATGCCGACGATCTCGGCCACCCGGCCGCTCTGCGAGATCTTGTTGAAGTCGACGATGGCGGTGAGATTGGCCAGTCGATAATGGGCCGCGGCCATGGCCGCTTCCCAGTTGGAGCCTTCGTGCAGTTCCCCGTCGCCCAGCATGACGAAGGTGTGGAAATCCTGCTTCTGGATGCGCGCGCCGAGCGCCATGCCCATCGCCACCGCGAGCCCGTGGCCGAGCGCTCCGGTGCACATCTCCACGCCGGGCACCTTGATGTCGGGGTGCATGCCGAACGGCGACTCGAAGGCGTAGAAACGGTCGAGGACCTCGTCGTCGATGAAGCCCGCCTGCGCCAGCACCGCGCCGAGCGCGGCGTTCGCGTGGCCCTTGGACAGCACGAACCGGTCGCGCTCCGGCCAGTCCGGCTCGCTTGGGCGTATGCGCAAGCGATGGAAGTAGAGCGCGGCCAGGATGTCGGCCGCGGAGCAGGAGCCGCCGGCGTGCCCCCCTCCGCCGGCGCGAAGCGCGCGCCATACGTTGCGCCGGATGCGGCGGGCTTCCGATTCCAGCCGCACGAGCAGGGTCTCTCTGGTTTCATGCATGGATGTTCTCGCAATCGGCCGTGCACGGTTCGCCCGCCGGCCGTACCGGGTGCGTCAGATGGTAGCCGATGGCCCGGACAGTGTGCAAAACAGTTTTCGGCGAGCGTCACCCGATCTGAGCGGCGTTCCGGATCGTGCGCCGGCGACGGTTGCGCGCCGCATGCAAGCCTGCGCCGCGGATGACCTCACGGCGTGGCGTCGGGACTTTCGCGGAGATTTTCCTAGAGTTCGTACTTCCTGAACCACGCCTGCAGCCTCTTCCAGCCGTCCTGCGCCTGCTCCTTGCGATAGCTCGGCCGGTAATCGGCGAAGAAGGCGTGCGGTGTGTCCGGATAGACGACGATCTCCGACGCGTTGCCCGCTTTCTTCAGCGCAGCGCGCATCTGCTCGACGCTCTCGACGGGAATGCCGGCGTCGGCGCCGCCGTACAGCCCGAGCACCGGAACTTTCAACGTCGGCGCGACGTCGATCGGGTAAGTCGGGCGCAGCTCGCTCGGCTGACCGACCAGCCGTCCGTACCAAGCCACGCCGGCGGCGACCGACGGATTGTGCGCGCAGTACAGCCAGACGATGCGCCCACCCCAGCAGAATCCGGTAACGCCGAGCTTCGCGGGGTGCGCGCCGTTGTGCCGCGCCCAACCGACCGCCGCATCGAGATCGCTCATCACCTGCGCGTCGGGAACCTTTTCGACGACGGCGAAGATCTCCTTCATGTCGCTGAGCTTCGAGACGTCGCCCTCGCGCGTGTACAGCTCCGGCGCGACCGCCATGTATCCCAGCTTGGCGAGCCGCCGGCAGATGTCGCGGATGTGCTCGTGCACGCCGAAGATTTCCTGCACCACCAGCACGAGCGGGAAATTCCTGCCCTCCGCCGGCATCGCGCGATAGGCGGGGATCTCGCCGTCCTTCACCGGGACCTTCACCTCTCCCGCGGTAAGGCCCCGGGCGTCGGTGACGATCGTCTGCGCGCTGACCGGCTGCACCGCCAGCGCGAAGCCGCTCGCGAGCGCGGAGACGAAGAATTCGCGCCGCGTCCAGTCCGTTTTCGGCGCCAGGCTGCGCAGCTCGGCGCCGAGAAGCCGGTTGACGTCGTTCATCGCCGCCTCCCATGAAAATGTGAAGGCGACAGAGGTTAGGCCACCCGCGCCGTCTTCTCAAGACCTCGCCCGCGGCTTCTTTCCTCTTCGACCGGCTCGCTCGTCTTGACGCGCGCGACCGCGCCGTGAAACGATGCAGCGCCTGAGCGGACGGCGAGTCCCGCGCGCCGAATGTTTCGCGGGATGCAAAAACACAATCCGCTCGCCGTCACGGGAGGACGCCGATGGCCTGTCGCCGCGCCTGGATCAGCGTGTTTCTGTTCACGCTGGCGATGATCAATTACGTCGATCGCGTGGCGCTGTCGGTCGCCGCCAAGCCGGTGGCCGCGGAGTTCGGCCTGTCGCCGGTGCAAATGGGTTATCTGTTCTCGTCATTCCTGTGGACCTACCTGGTCTGCCTCATCCCGATGGGCATCCTGGTCGACCGGCTGGGCACGAAGATCGTCAACGCGGCCGGAATCGCGCTGTGGTCGCTGGCGACGATGGCGACCGGCGGCGCCTGGAGCTACGCCTCGCTGGTCGCCACCAGGCTCGCGATGGGAGTCGGAGAGTCGACGACGTTTCCCGCGGGCGGGCGCGTGGTGCGCGAATGGATTCCCGCCGGCGAACGCGGCGTGACCAACGCGGTCTTCCTGGGCGGGACGCAGGCGGGACCGGCGATCGGCGCGCTCCTCGTCGCCTCCATCGTCAGCATGATCGGATGGCGCGGCTCGTTCCTCGTCGTCGGCGCGGCGGGCGGGCTCTGGCTCCTCGCCTGGCTGGTCTGGTTCGACCAGCCGGAGCGCGCCTCCTGGCTGGGCGGGGAAGAGCGCGCCAGAATCCTGCGCGAGCGCAGCGCGGAAACGCGGGCCCTGGAGCAGAAGACGGGGGCTTCGCGCGTCTTCGACCTGCTGCGCACGCGCTCGATGTGGGGCCTCGCGCTGTCGGAAGGCTGCGCGGTCTATACGCAGTACCTGTTCCTCACCTGGCTGCCCAGCTATCTGCAGTCGACGCGCAATCTGACGATCCTGAAGACCGGCGCATTCACCGCGGTGCCGTACGCCGCGGCGATCCTGCTCGGCATCGCGCTCGGCCGCTTCAGCGACCGGCTGCTCAGCAAAGAAGGCGTCAGCACCGGTCGCCGCCGCAACATGGTGGTGGCGATGCTGCTCGGCTCGGCGGTCATCATGCTCACCCCCTTCGTCGAGGACATCCGGCTGATCCTCGCGCTGTTCACGCTGTCGCTGACCGGGATGGCCACCGCGATCTCGCTCAACTTCGCGCTTGTGAACGACCTGCTGCGCAATCCGCAGGACAGCGGCAAGGCGATGAGCATCCTGATCGTGGGCGGAAACGCGTTCGGCATCGTCGCCCCGATCGTCACCGGCTACGTCATCGCCGGCACCGGCAGCTACGACTGGGCGTTCGGCATCGCGGGGCTGCTGCTGATCGCGGGCGCGACGATCTCGCTTACCATGACGCGGACGCCGATCGAAATTCCCGTCGATTCGCGCCCGGCGTCGCACTCGCAGGCCGTCTGAGGAAAGAAGCGCCATGCTGTTCGCTCCGCCCAGGACTATCGAGACCACGGTCTTCGCCCGCCTGCCCGATGAGTTGAAATTGAAGCCCGGGCAGAAGAACGAATGGGCGGACGGCCAGCCGCTCGGCACGCCGGCGCGGTCGCTGCTCGAGGGCCCCTCCTTCGACAGGGACGGCAACTTCTATTGCGTGGACATCGTGACGGGCCGGATCTACCGGGTTTCGCGCGAAGGCAGCTTCCACATCGTCGCAGAGTACGACGGCTGGCCGAACGGGCTCAAGATCCACAAGGACGGCCGCATCTTCGTCGCCGACTACAAGAATGGGATCATGCTGCTCGACCCGGTCAACGGCAAGGTGACGCCGTATCTCGTGCGCGCGAATCTCGAGCGCTTCAAGGCGGTGAACGACCTGTTCTTCGCCTCCAATGGCGACCTCTACTTCACCGACCAGGGATTGACCGGCCTGCACGATCCGACCGGCCGGGTGTTCCGCGTGCGACCGAACGGCGAAGTGAGCTGCCTGCTCGACAACGTGCCGAGTCCGAACGGCCTGGTGATGAACAAGGACGAGACCGCGCTCTACGTGGCGGTGACGCGCGGCAACTGCATCTGGCGCGTGCCGTTCACCCGCGGCGGAGGCGTCGCCAAGGTGGGAATGTTCATCCAGCTCTCCGGCGGCGGCGGTCCCGACGGTCTGGCGCTCGACGACGAGGGCAGGCTCGCGATCGCGCACGTGGCGATGGGCTCGGTATGGGTGTTCGACCGCATCGGCGAGCCGGTGTACCGCATCAGGTCGTGCATGGGCACGCACACCACCAACGTCGCCTTCGGCTGGCCGGACCGCAAGACGCTCTACATCACCGAGTCGGAGAGCGGCACGATTCTCAGGGCGGAGCTGGACGTGCCGGGAAAGGCGATGTACTCGCACGCATGACGGCTCACGGAACATGAAGACGGTAAGGCTGGGCGGCGGCGCGGGTTACTCCGGCGATCGCATCGAGCCCGCGCTGGAGCTGGCGCAGAAGGCTGACATCGGCTACCTGGTGTTCGAGTGTCTCGCCGAGCGCACCATCGCCATCGCGCAGCAGGCGCGGCGCCAGAACCCCGCCCTCGGCTACGATCCGCTGCTCGCCGAGCGCATGGAAGCGGTGCTGCGGCCCTGCGTCGAGCGGGGCGTGCGCATCGTCACCAACATGGGCGCGGCGAATCCGTTCGCGGCGGCGGAGAAGGTGCGCGAGATCGCGCGTTCGCTCGGCCTGCGCGGGCTGCGCATCGCGGCGGTGAGCGGCGACGACGTGCTCGAGGCGGTGCAGCGCGCGAACTGCGCGCTGATCGACACCGGCGAACCGGTCTCCGCGCTCGCCGGCAGGCTTGTCTCCGCGAACGCGTATCTCGGCGCGCAGCCGCTGGTCGAGGCGCTCGCCGGCGGCGCGCAAGTGGTCATCACCGGGCGGGTGGCCGATCCCGCGCTGTTCCTCGCGCCGCTGGTGCACGAGTTCGGCTGGGCGATGGACGACTGGGCGCGGCTCGGCCGCGGCACTGTCGTGGGACACCTCCTGGAGTGCGCCGGCCAGATCACCGGCGGCTACTTCGCCGACCCGGGATACAAGGACGTCGCCGGCCTCGCGCGTCTCGGCTTCCCGATCGCGGAAGTGGACAGCGAAGGCGGCGCGGTCATCACCAAGGTCGCCGGTTCGGGGGGCAGGGTGAGCGCGGCCACCTGCAAGGAACAGTTGCTGTACGAGATCGACGATCCGGCGCGCTACCTGCAGCCGGATGTGACGGCGGATTTCACACGCGTGCGCATTACGGAAATCGGTCCCGACCGGGTGCGCGTCGAGGGCGGCGCGGGCAGCCCGCGGCCGCCCACGCTCAAGGCCTCGGTCGGCTATCTCGACGGCTGGATCGGCGAGGGCCAGATCTCCTACGCAGGCGACGGCGCGGTGCAGCGCGGACGGCTCGCGATCGAGATCGTGCGCGAGCGGCTGGCGCTGACCGGCGTGAAGTTCCGCGAGATCCGCTGCGAGCTGATCGGCGTGGATGCGATCCATGGCCCGCGGCTTTCCGCCGGCTTCGAGCCCTACGAGGTGCGCGTGCGGGTGGCGGCGCGCACCGACGACCTGAGGAACGCGATCCGCATCGGCAACGAAGTCGAGGCGCTCTACACCAACGGCCCGGCATGCGGCGGCGGCGTCGCCAAGTCGGCAAAGGAGATCGTGGCGATGGGCTCGGTGCTGCTGCCGCGCGAACTGGTGAAGACGGCGGTGAATTTCCTGGAGAGCTGACATGAAACTGCGCGAGATCGCCCACTCGCGGACCGGCGACAAGGGCGACACGTCCAACATCTCGGTGATCGCCTATCGTGCGGAAGACTTTCCGCTGCTCGAGCGCCACCTCGGCGCCGAGCGCGTCAAGGCGCATTTCGCGGACTTCGCTCGCGGCGAGGTGGTGCGCTATACGCTGCCCGAAATCGGCGCCCTCAACTTCGTCCTGCGCGGCGCGCTCTCCGGCGGCGTGACGCGCTCGCTCGCGCTCGACGCGCACGGCAAGTGCCTCGCCTCCGCGATCCTCTCGCTCGAGATACCGGATCCCGAGGGGTGAGTGCCATGCCCCGCCGCAGGAGATCCCCGATAGCGAATGCAGGGTCGCCTGCGCTCGGCATCCGGGATGCCGCGCAGGCGCGCAAAATGCGACACCGCCTTGCGGCGGCCGTCGACCGGAAAATACAATACGAGCCACAGGCATGAACGAAAACCGAACTTCGCATTCCGATCGGCGCTTGAAACCGGCTGCGCCGGACGCCGCGCCGACCCGCTTTCCGTTCGACGTCAGGCCGCTCGGCCCGCATCTCGGCGCCGAAATCGCCGGCGTCGATCTCGCCCGTGGCGTGGACGATGCCTTGTTCCGCGCGATCTACCAGGCGTTCCTGCGCCACCAGGTGCTGCTGTTCGGCGCCCAGGACCTGCCGCCGGGCAGACAGGTCGAATTCGCCCGCCGCTTCGGCGAAGTGCAGATCCACGTGATGAACCAGTACCACGCCGACGGCTATCCCGAGCTCTATCGTCTGTCCAACCTCGACGAGAACGGCAACCCCACCGGCCATCACCCGGACAAGGGCACGCTCGCCTGGCATACCGACGGCTCCTGGCAGCGCGTCACCGGCCAGGCCACGATCATCTATTCCGAGATCGTGCCGGAGTCGGGCGGCGAGACGCATTTCTGCGACATGTACGGCGCCTACGAACGCCTGAGCCCGGCTTGGAAAAAGCGCGTCGCGAATCTGCGCGCGGTGCACAACCTGGACTTCTCGCGCAATCGGCGTCACGGCGAGCAGCCGATGACCGAGGCGCAGCGCAACGCGGTGCCGCCGGTGGATCATCCCATCGTGCGCACCCACCCCGAGACCGGACGCAGGTGCATCTTCCTCGGCGATCACGCCGAATACGTGGTCGGCATGGACTACGACGAGGGCCGCGCGCTGATCGAGGAACTGAACGCGCTGATCATCCATCCCGACCTCAGCTACGAGCACCATTGGCGCCCGGGCGAGCTGATCGTCTGGGACAACCGCTGCGTCCTGCACCGCGCGACGCCCTACGACCCCGCCACGCAGCGTCGCGTCATCCGCCGCTGCACGATTCTCGGCGAGGTCCCGCGCTGATCGATCCCGCCATCGCGAACTTGCAATCGGGGGAGAGCCCGCTCGCAGGTTTGCTGGCGGCGCGGCGCGCGAGATCGCGCCTCTCTCTGAGGCGACAAGACATGGACAAGTGGGCTCGGCTGCCGCTCCCGCGGTGAGCGCCGGCTGCCGGGCGGCGACGCCATCGCTCGGCGTGCGCTCGCGCCCGATCCGCCGTAGCGAGGAAGGCAGCGCGAAATAGAATTGCGCGCCGCCGCGCACCGACGCCGGGAGCGTCGGCGCAATCAGGAAATCAGAAAACCGCTGCGCCTAGTGGTGGTGGTTGCGCAGGATGAGGTAGATTTCGTCCTTCAGTTTGAGGCGCATTTTTTTCATCGCCTCAAACTCAAAGTCCTGAAAAGGCTTGTCGTTTTCCTCGATGTCTACGATCGCCGCGTTCACCCGCTCGTATTCTTCGATGAGTTCCGCGAGGCGTTCATCGCGGCTCTTCAGCTCGTGAATCAGCGGCCGGAACTCCGGGAACTCGTGATCGACATCGTGCGGCAAGATCTGCATGGGCGCTCACCTCCATGTTGTGCCGGCCGGGGAGACCGGCGGTTGAAGTTGCATTTTTAGGATACGCCTCGATTCCGCCCGCGCCAACCGTCCGGCGAGCGACGAGAGGGCGCGGGACGCGCCGGAAACAAATGGAAAAATTTCTGTCCACGGAACTCGCGGCGGGCGCCCCCTTTCGATTCAACGAATTGACACCGGACGGCGGCTCGCCGTAACGTCCGCCGCAGCAGATCATTTGCCGGAGGAGACCGCCGTGAGAACAAGAAAATTCGCCGCCCTGCTTCTTTGCGTCCTCGCCTTCTTGCCGCCGGCGTTCGCGTGGCCGCAGGCGCTGCCGCCCGCGCCCGCCGAATCGGTCGGCATGTCGGCGCAGCGGCTCGGCCGCATCGGCGAAGCCTACAAGCACGAAATCGACCAGGGCAAGCTGCCGGGCGTGGTGGTGATGGTCGCCCGAAAGGGCAAGCTCGTGTACGCGGACGCGATCGGCTTCCAGAACAAGGAAGCCGGCAAGCCGATGACGAAGGACGCGATCTTCCGCATCTATTCGATGACCAAGCCCTTGGTGTCGGTGGCGGCGATGATGCTGGTCGAGGACGGCAAGATCCAGCTCACCGATCCGGTCTCCAAGTTTCTGCCGGCGATGAAGAACCTCCAGGTCAGCGTGGCGAAGGCCGATCCCGAGTTCGCAAAGACGACGTACACGCTGGTGCCGGCGGAGCGCGAGCCGACCGTGCAGGATCTGCTGCGTCATACCGCCGGGCTCGCCTACGGCGAGATCACGCAGAACGCCCCGGTGAAGGAGGCGTACGCCAAGGCCGGCGTGTACAAGCCGAGCATCGACTACGATGCGCGCGACCTTACGCCGGCGGAAGAAGTGGAGCGCATGGCAAAGGCGCCGCTTGCGCACCAGCCTGGCACGGTGTGGGAGTACAGCCTCGCGGTCGACATGCTCGGGCGCGTGGTGGAAGCCGCCTCCGGCGAGCGGCTCGCGACCTTTCTCGAGCAGCGCCTGTTCAGGCCGCTCAAGATGAGCGACTCGGGATTCTGGGTGCCGAAGGAAAAGCTCTCTCGTCTCGCCGAGCCGCTGCCGGTCGATCAGGCAACGGGCAAGCCCAACAAGCTCGTCGACGTCTCCATCGTGCCGAACAACGATTCCGGCGGCGCGGGCGGCGTGTCCACTGCGGCGGACTATCTGCGCTTCGTGCAGATGCTGCTGAACGGCGGCCAGCTCGACGGCGCGCGCGTGCTCAGCCGCAGCACCGTGGCGCTGATGACTTCCGATCATCTCGGCACGCGCATCCATGCGCCGGTTACGCCGGGCGAGCTGCTGCTCGGCACGCCGGGCTACACCTTCGGCCTCGGCTTCGCCGTGCGACAGGGCGCAGGCGTGGCCGGTGTGCCCGGCAGCGCCGGCGAATTCATGTGGGCGGGCTACGCCGGCACCTATTTCTGGGTCGACCCCAAGGAAGAGATCGCCGCCGTCTACATGACCCAGGCGCCGAGCCCGATCCGCGCCTACTATCGCAAGCTGTTCAAGCAGCTCGTCTACGCCGCGATCGTCGACTGAATACGATCGGAGGTTGTTTGTCGAGGCGATCGAAATCCGAAATCCGAGACCGCCGTCGCTCGATATATCACAGAGCGCCAACGGGAAAAGGTCGCCGATTTTACGAAAAGGTGTGCGTCCCCTTTTTTTTGCTTTTTTCGTGAGGTTGCAGGACCAGGCGTCCCTCGGCCCACTTTGGGCGACTCTTGAGCCAAGCGAACCGAAGTATGTGGGGGCAGTGGACCGGACAACTGATTGACGCTGGGCATCAATGGCATGCCGTGTTGAACATTGACCGCGATCGGCCCAACTCTGGGCGGTTGCTGCTCTTCTCGCTCAAAGAGGCTACGCACTGGAGACACGCCACACTGAAGAACGTCTCAGTCACTGGCTCATCCGTCACGGGTTCCGTGGAGTTCTCTCCCTATCCATTCGATCTTCCGCATGATGAACAGCAGCAGTCCGAGCCCAAAGAGGTATTTGCGGGCGTCGTCTGTGGCACGATTGACGGCAACGAACTGCGGGTCACGCTGAGGACTCCGAAAGGACCCCCAGGTACAAACGGTGAGATCGTTATTGGATGCGTTGAAACCGATGCACCGTCCGTAGCCGACCATACTTTCGGTTGGTCTGAATTCAAAGAATGGGGCTCCAGTCTCCCGCTCGAAAACTGTCCGTTGATTTTTCGCGGACAAGAGAAGGCCACCTATCGCTTGAAGACGAGCCTTCATCGCACGGGAAGGCGAGATCTGATTCGCTACAGGCAAGAGGACCTTCCTGTACTAGCAGGCTACGTGAGCGGGGTCACTGGGCGCGCGTACCGACTGAACGACTTCCATGACTACAACAATCTCCTGAGCGTAGCTCAGCACCATGGATATCCAACCCTGTTGCTAGACTGGACGGAGTCGCCTTACATAGCGGCATACTTCGGATTTCGTGCTCTAGTTTCCGTTGGCAATGGGGCATGCCGAGTTTACGCACTTAACATCGACGAACTGCAGTGCGATAGCGGGGCCGGAAGCGGGGCACTCGAAACCCCGTTTCTAAGCCTGTATCCCGTCCGCGCCGCCGCCCGCGATCACAACCGAGCGCTCCCTCAACAGTCTGTATTTCTCCTTTCAAACGTCGTGGAGATCGAGGTATTCGTTACCAAAGTCGAAGAGCAGACTCACAAGCGCTACCTGACAAAGATAGACTTGCCGAAAGTGTCGGCGAAGGGGGCCCTAGCCGAACTGCGTATGATGGGAATAACTGAGGCATCACTCTTTCCCGGTCTAGACGGGATATGCAAGGGCCTACGAGATCGCTTTTTCGGTTAGTCGAAACCAGCGCCGGTTCGTGCACAGGTCCAGGGTCAAGAGTAAAAGAAGAGTAAAAGGGGACGCACCCCTTTTGTCTGAATATGCTTGGCGCACGCCGAGGCTCGCCCGACCGACCTTTGCCGGGATTCCGCACCACGTCATCCAGCGCGGCAATCGCCGCGAGACCGTTTTCTTGGGGAGAATAAAAGGGGACGCACCCCCATGGCGCTACCTTAAGGCGCAAGGTGTTTGGTGTGGTGTGCGAGCGAGCAGGTCCAGGGTCAGGCCTTGTCTTTTGCCTGGGTGCATGCGGAATGCGCAACTGTACCTGTGTAAACGTCGCCCACGAGCTCGCAAGGCACCCGAAGACTCGCGCCTCCTCGGCCGCGGCTTCGGCCTCGAAACAGGCGTAGAGCCAGTCGAAGATCCGCGACGCCCGCTGCAGCAGCTTGTCATCCTCAGGCTCTCTGCGCTTCAGGCTGGAGAAAGCGAAAATTCGGTCCCATGTCGTAGACAGCGTCGGGCATGGGATAAGATGCTTCGATGAAGTTGGGGCTGTCGTCTCGCGGGCGCGCGGGTCGCGATGATCCCGATGGGGCGTCCCTTACAGCGCAGCGGCTCCCGACTTCTTCAAGTACCCGCGCATCGTCTATACTGTCACGGGGGAACCCGCTGCCGGCGGGCACGATGGCGGCATGTTGCTAAAAGACCGGCTCTACGTGGGCTACCTCGAGAAAACCGGCATCCTCGAAGTCATCAGCTACAACGAGGCCGCGGGCCGTTTCGAATTCCAACTGGTCAAGGACCACCGTGCCGGCGCGCAGCCGAAAGTCTTCTACGCCAACCGGGCGATCTGCATTTCCTGCCATCAGAACCACGCGCCGATTTTCTCCCGGGCCATCTGGGGCGAGACCAATGCCAACGGCCTTGTGGCGGCGTTGCTGCGCGCACAGAGGGCGGACTTCAGCTCGTCGGCGCAAGCCAATATCGATTTCCCCGACGACATCGATAAATCGACGGTGCACGCCAACACCCTGGTGACGCTGCAGAAGGTATGGCGGCAAGGGTGCTCGGATGCGCACGATCGCGCGCAGTCCCGGCGCTGCCGGGCCGTTGGCCAGCCGCAGCCGCGCAGGCCAACGCATCGGAGCCGGCCGCGGCGCGCGTCGAGGTCGTCGTGCTCGATGATTTCGCTCTCGTACGCCAGGCCGTCGACCGCTTGCTCGCCACGCAAGGATCACTGGTTGTGTCGATGACGCAGATATGCCCCCTGCGCGGCTCGATGCGGTGGAGGTAAGTGCAAGCGCAATCGAGAAGCGCGAGTGGCAGCCCTTCTTCCGGTACTGCGCCCTGTGTCATTTCACCCCCGAGCAGTTCCCTCCGAACTTCCTCTCGGGCAACGCGACGCAAGTCGCGGACAATCTGCGCCAATGTGCGCCCCGTATGCTGGTCCGGCTCTCGGCATGGCGTACGCCCGTCGAGCAGCGCGTCAAATCGCCGATGCCGCCGGCGACGGCGCTGCCGGAACTCGGCACGACGATGCACCGGTGGTCGGGGAGCGAGGAATTCGAGCAGTTGCTGGCCTACGTGGAAGAACTGTCGCGGCAAGACGGCCGGCCGGCGACCGTCGCCGCACTGATGAAGGACGGCTACGAGGCGCTGCCTCGCTGTCTGCCGGGCGCGCGGTAATTCGCGCTTAATCGGCGGCGGCTTCGGCCTCGAAGCCGGCGTAGAGCCAGTCGAAGATCCTGCACGCCTGCTGCAGGAATTTGTCGTCGTCGGGCTCGCTGCGTTTCAGGCCGGCGAGGAGTTTTTCCAGCCCCTGCGCTTCCGGCGCCGGCACGCCGCCCACGTCCAGATAATGCACGATCGCTGCCAGGCGCTGCAGGACGGCATCCGTCTCCAGCCCGAAGCTCGTCAGCAGCACTTCGAAGGTGACGTTCTCCTCCACGTGCGTGAACTCGGCGCCGTCGAAATCGAAGCCGACCGCTTCGCGCGGACAATCGCGCGGCTGCTTGAGCCAGAGGAAACGCGCGCGGCGATCGACGAACCGCCTGATGAGCCAGGCGCTGGCGAGCCGATCCACCCACGGCCGTTTGCGCGTCGCCCACTGCCGTCCCTGATATTGCTTGACGTCGCGCTTCGGAATCGGCGCGTGCACCGCTTCCGGTTCGCCGGGAGAAAAGCGGCGCAGATAGGCGGTATGGGCGCGCTGCAGCGCCTTCTCCGCGTCGGCGCGCTGCCGGCCCGGGAAATAGTCGGTCGAGCGGATCGACTCGAAGCTCTTGTTCAACTGGCGCAGCTCGCGGCGCGCTTCAGGCTCGGGAAGACTCTTCACTCGATCCAGGAACGCGCGCAGCGCGGAGAGCAGATCGGCGTACGCGTCGCTGCGATCGAAAAGCGCGGCGAAGGCCGCGTCCTGCTCCGCGCCCTGGTTCGGCAGCTCGGTCAGCAGCGCCACCGCCTCCGACACGCCCGCCTCCGCGAGCGCGCGTCGCAGGTTCTCCCGCAGCGGCGGCAGGGCGGGCAGCAGATAGACGCCGTCGCGCAGGACCGCGGCGCCGAACGCCTTGAGCGCGCGCCACAGACGCATGCGCAGCGTCCCCTGCTCGCCGGAGAGGCTCACCACGATCAGCAGCCAGCCCGCCGCCGGCGCGCCGGGCCCGTCTTCCCGAAGGGTTGCGTTGCGCTTCATTTTCTCGTAACGTATTCTACGTGATGTAGTATCTATCACAACATCTTTGCGACCGCCCGCGGGTCCGTTCGACCCACGCCGGGAACTCCCACCCGGGTATCCAGCATGCAGCTCATCGATGCCGCGCTACGCCGCCCCGTCACCGTACTCGTGGCGGCGGCTGCGCTGTCGCTCACCGCGGTGCTCGCGCTGCTTCGCATCCCGGTCGACATCTTTCCCAACCTCAACCTGCCGGTGATCTACGTCGCCCAGCCCTACGGCGGCATGGACCCGTCGCAGATGGAAGGCTACCTGGTCTCCTATTACGAGTACCACTTCCTCTATATCACCGGCATCGAGCACGTGGAGTCGAAATCGGTGCAGAACATGGGCCTCATCAAATTGTATTTCCACCGCGGCACCGACATGGCCCAGGCGCTCGCGCAGACGGTGTCGTACGTCGAGCGAGCGCGCGCCTTCATGCCGCCCGGCACCGTGGCGCCCTTCGTGGTGCGCTTCGACGCGGGGAGCGTGCCGGTCGGGCAACTCGTGTTTTCCAGCGACACGCGCACCGTCGCCGACATCCAGGACCTGGCGCTGTTCCGCGCGCGCCCCATCCTTGCCACGCTGCCCGGCGTGTCGGCGCCGCCGCCCTTCGGCAGCAGCCAGCGCACGGTCGTCATCCGGGTGGATCCGGATCGCCTGCGCGCCTATCACCTGTCCGCGGACGACGTCACTCGCGCGGTCGCGACGGGCAACGCCATCTTGCCCGCGGGCGAGGTGCGCATCGGCGACATCGACTACCTGTCCCCGATCAATTCCGTGGTGACCGGCATCCAGGAGCTCGCCGGACTGCCGATCCGCATCGGCTCCGGGCCGACCGTGTTCCTGCGCGATCTCGGCACGGTGGAAAACGGCGCCGACATCCTCACCGGCTACGGGCTGGTCAACGGCAAGCGCACCGTCTACATCCCGGTCACCAAGCACGCGGAGGCCTCGACGCTGGACGTCGTCAACCGCGTCAAGGCCGCACTGCCGCGCATGCAGGCGGCGATTCCCGAGGACATCCGGGTGAGCTACGAGTTCGACCAGTCGCCCACGGTGACCAACGCGGTGCGCAATCTCGCCATCGAGGGGTTCGCCGGCGCGCTGCTCACCGGCCTCATGGTGCTGCTCTTTCTGCGCGAGCCGCGCAGCGCGGCGATCGTCGTGGTCACGATCCCGTTCGCGCTCTTCGGCGCCGTGCTCGGGCTGTGGATGACGGGCCAGACGCTCAACATCATGACGCTCGGCGGCCTCGCGCTGGCGGTAGGCATCCTGGTCGACGAAGCGACCGTGGCGATCGAGAACATCCACGCGCATCTCGCGCAGGGCGCGCCGCTGGAGCGCGCGGTGCTCGACGGCATTCGCGAAACGGCCGTGCCGCGGCTGCTGTCGATGCTCGCCATCATCGCGGTGTTCGTGCCGGCGCTGTTCATGGCGGGCATCGCCCGCTCGTTGTTCGTTCCGCTCGCGCTCGCGGTCGGCTTCGCCGTGGCGGCTTCCTACCTGCTGTCGAGCACCCTGCTGCCTGTGCTCTCGGCCTGGTGGCTGCGCAGGCACCGCTCGCACGCCGCGCCGCCGCGATGGCTCGCCCTCGCGCACCAGGGATATGAGCGCGTCCTCGGCCGAATCGTGGCGCACGGCTGGTTGTTTCCGGCCGTCTACGTGTTATCCGCCCTCATCCTGATCCCCCTGCTCACGGCCTACGCGGGCCTCGATCTGTTCCCGCCCTCCGACCAGGGACAGATCCAAATCCGGCTGCGCGCGCCGACCGGCACGCGGGTGGAGCGCACCGAAGTGATCGCGCGCAAGGCGCTGGAGACGATCGGCGCCGAGGCGGGCGCCGGCAATGTCGCCGTGACGCTGGGGTTCGTCGGCATGCAGACGCCGAACTATCCGATCAACAGCATCTTCCTGTGGACCGGCGGACCGCACGAAGCCGTGCTGCAGGTCGCGCTGCGCCCGGGATCGGGAATCCGGCTCGAGCCGTTCAAGGAGCGGCTGCGCAAACGGCTGGCGGAGACGCTTCCGGGCACCTCGGTTTCCTTCGAGGCGGGCGACATCGTCAGCCAGATCCTGAGTTTCGGCGCGTCCACGCCGATCGAGGTGGCGGTGAGCGGACCGAACCTCGCCGCCGACCGCGCTTTCGCGGAAAAGATCATGCAGGCGTTGCGCGGCCTCGCTGGGCTGCGCGATCTCACCTTCGAGCAGCCGCTCGATTATCCGACGCTGGAAGTGAAGCTGGATCGCGAGCGCGCGGGGCAGTTGGGCGTCACGGTGTCGCAGGTCGGCCGCGCGCTCGCGGCGGCGACCTCGTCCTCGCGCTACATCGAGCCGATCTACTGGCGGGACCCGGGCAGCGGTATCGCCTACCAGGTGCAAGTCGAGCTGCCGCAGGCGCGCGTGGCCTCGGCGGAGGATCTGCTGACGCTGCCCGCCTCCGGCGCGGACGGCGTCGGCCCGCTGATCGGCGACGTGGCGCAACTGGGATTCGGCCGCATGCTGGGCGAATTCGACCGCTACAACCAGCAGCGCACCATCGGCATCAGCGCCAACGTCTTCGGCATGGATCTCGGCAGCGCGGCCCGCGCGGTGAGCGAGGCGGTCCAGCGTGTCGGGCAACCGCCGCGCGGCGTCAACATCGCGCTGCGCGGCCAGTTGCCGGCGCTGGCGCAGACCGTCTCGGGACTGGAGAACGGGCTGCTGCTCGCGCTGGCGGCGATCTTTCTGCTGCTGGCGGCGTACTTCCAGTCGTTCGCGGTCGCGCTCGTCGTGCTGCTGGCCGCACCCGGCGCGCTGCTGGGCGTGCTGCTCATGCTGTGGGTCACCGGTACGACGCTCAACATCCAGTCCTACCTCGGCGCGATCACCGCGGCGGGCGTATCCACGGCAAATGCGGTGCTGCTGATCGCGCTCGCCGAAGCGGCGCGCAATGGCGGCGGCGACGCGCAACAGGCCGCCCTGCATGCGGCGCGGCGCAGGCTGCGGCCCATCCTCATGACCACTGCCGCGATGGTGGCGGGCATGCTGCCGATCGCGCTCGGCCTGGGCGAAGGCGGCGAGCAGGCGGCGCCGCTCGGGCGCGCGGTGATCGGCGGGCTGCTCGGCTCGACCGCCGCGGTGCTGCTGGTGCTGCCGGCGATCTTCGCGCGGCTGCGCGGCGCCGGCGGACGCGCGTCGCTGCACCCCGACGATGCCGCATCGACGACTGCATAGGCGCGGACGATGAGAGACAGCGGCGTGAATCGGCACCGAAGGCAACGGCTGCGCGCCGGCATCGGTCTGGCATCGGCAGCGCTGTCGTTCGCGGCATCCGCGCTCGCGGCCGGCCCGGTGCAGAATGCGCCGGCGGATGCCGCGCCGCAGCCGGTGACGGTGGTGACGGTCGAGTCCGAGCGCGTACAGAGGAACATCGCGCTGCCGGGCGAGTTGCGTGCCTACCAGGAAGTTGCCGTCTATCCCAAGGTGCAGGGTTTCGTCGAGGAGATTCCAGTCGATCGCGGCTCCTTCGTGCGCCCGGGACAATTGCTCGTGCGCCTGGTCGCGCCCGAGATCGTGTCCCAGCAACGCCAGGCCGAGGCCGCCGCGCAACAGGCCCATGCGCAAATGCTGGAGGCGCAATCCAAGCTCGACGCGGACGGCGTGACGTACCGCCGCCTGCGCACCACCTACGAACAATATCCCGGCGCGGTGGTGGAAAACGACCTGGACCTCGCCGAAAAATCGGTCGAGGCGGACAAGGCAAGGGTCAAGGCGCTCGCGGACAGCGAGCGGGCGGCGCAGGATTTCGCGCGTTCGCTGCGCGCGATCGAAGGCTACTTGTACGTGACTTCGCCGTTTCGCGGCGTGATCATCGAGCGCAACGCGCACCGCGGCACGCTCGCCGGCCCGACGCCTGGCCCGTTGAACCCGCCGATGCTGCGCCTGCATCAGATCGACCCGCTGCGCCTGGTCATTCCGGTGCCGGAACAGGACGTCGGCGCGATGAAGCCGGGCGCTCGAATTCGCTTCAAGGTGGCGGCGTTTCCCGGCAGGACCTTCGACGGCGAGTTGCGCAGGATCGCGCACGCGCTGGACACCCGCACGCGAACGATGCCGGTGGAGCTGGACGTGCGCAACGCGAACGGCGCGCTGGCGCCGGGGATGTACGCCGAGGTGGAATGGCCGGTGAGCCGCGCCGAGCCCTCGCTCATGGTGCCGCCCTCGGCAGTGGCGACGACGACCGAAAAGACCTTCGTGGTGCGCATCCGCAACGGCATCGCCGAATGGGTGGAGGTGACCCGCGGCCTGGCGCTGCCCGGCAAGGTAGAGGTGTTCGGCGATCTGCACGCGGGCGATCAGGTGGCGTTGCGCGGAACCGACGAGCTGCGGCCCGGCACCAGGGTGATTCCGCGCGGCACGCAGGCGCGCTGAGCGCCGCCTTCACGGCGCGCAAGAACACACGGATCCTGCGCCGCGATTCCGGCGCTGTGATCGTGTCCCGACTGCCCGCTTGCCAAAGCACGGGCCGCCGCCTATAAGGCAGGGGAACCGCGGCGCCGTCGCAGACTGCTCCCGAGCGGGCAACGCCGCCGACGCCGCGCCCCTTCCACGCACAGCGGCTTGCCGCCGTTTCGCGCGAGCCCGAGGAGCCGGAAATGATGTCTTGCCTGTCGCGCGCATCGTTGTGGGCCGCGGCCTGGCTCTGCATCGCAGGCGCGGGCGCGGCCGACACCGTGAAGATCGCCTTCATCGGCGATATGAGCGGCCCCTATGCGCTGCAGAACCAGGAGCGCTTCAAGACCTTCCTCGCCGCCGCCGACATCGTCAATTCCCGCGGCGGCGTACTCGGCGGCAGGAAAATCGAGATGGCCGCCTTCGACAACAAGCTCGACCCGCGCGAGACGCTGATCGTGCTGCGGCGGGCGATCGACCAGGATTTCCATTACGTCACCTCCACCCTGTCGAGCACCGCGCACGCCATCAGCGACGCGGTCGTCAAGCACAACGCGCGCAATCCGGACCGGCTGGTTCTGTTTCTCGACTACGGCGCGCTCGACCCCGCGCTGACCGAATCCAAGTGCAACTTCTGGCACTTCCGCTTCCAGTCCCACGCCGACATGCAGGTGAACGTGCTGACCGACTACATGGCGAAGCTGCCCTCGATACGCAAGGTGTATCTGCTCAACCAGGACTACGCGTTCGGCCACGCGGTGCGCCGCGCCGCCCGGGAGATGCTGAGCGCGAAGCGACCGGATATCCGCATCGTGGGCGACGATCTGGTGCCGCTCGGGAAAGTGAAGGACTTCTCGCCCTACGTGGCGAAGATCCGCGCCACCGGCGCCGACGGCATCGTCACCAGCAACTCCGGCAACGATCTGTCGCTGCTCGTCAAGGCAAGCAGCGAGGCGGGACTTACGGCAACCTACTACGCCATCCTCGGCGGGCTGCCGGGGACCTGGGCGGCGGTGCCCGCCTCCGGCACCTATCGCGTGCGGACGGTGGATACCTGGCACATCAATGCCGCCGACCAGGAGTGGGAGGCGCGATTGCTCGAATACCGGACCAGGCTCAAGGCGGTGTCGAACCTGGACTACATGCCGCCTTACCGCGTGGTCGAGATGTTCGCCGCCGCGGTCGACAAGGCCGGCTCCGCCGATCCGCTGAAAGTGGCGTTCGCGCTGGAAGGCATGAGGCATACCGGGCCGAGCGGCGAATCGTGGATGCGCGCGGAGGACCACCAGCTCATCGACCCGCTCTACGTGCTGAGTCTCGTCAAAGCGGGGCAGCCCGGCGCGCCGCACGACGTGGAAGGCACCGGCTACGGCTGGAAAACCGAAGTGCTGGTCGAGGCGAAAGACAACATTCCGCCCGTCAAGTGCACGATGGAGCGGCCGGAGAGGCCGTGAACGGCGATCGGCGAAAGGATCGCGAGAGCCGAATCGTGCAGCGCGGAGCTTTTCGCGCCGCTCATGCGATCAGCCGCCAGCCGAAGCCGGCGCAATTGTCGCACCTCTGCGTGCCGACAACGCCGGTCGCGCCGCACACCTCGCATTCCGCCCAGACGTGCGACAGCTCGCTCCTGAACTGGCCGGCGCAGCGGCGGCCGTAGACCACCGCCGTGCAGCGCTGGTTGACCTGCTCGATCTGGTCGGTAAACGCGCCGCACACGTTGCACACGCCGAGCGGCTTGGGTTTCTTCCGGCGTGCCACGGCTCAGCGCCCGGCGCCGCAAACCTGCAGGAAAAAGATCGACGCCGCAGGCGTGCGCACGCGATCCATCGCCGCGCTCAGTGCCGCGCGAACAGCAGCACCCAGGTGCCGGCCACCACCGCGAGCGCGCCCAGCAGGACCGTCCAGCCCGTCACGCGCGGATGCTTCTCCACCCATCGATCGAGCGGCAGATGGACCGCATCGGCGCCTTCCGCAAAGCGGCGCGACGAGTACCAATGGTCAAGGCGCGACTCCGCCGCGCTCAGCGCCCGCGGCGCCGCGATGAGCAGGACGCCGATGACCACCGCAGCGGCGGCCCCGGCGACGAGAAACCATCGCGCGCTGCCGACCATCCAGGCGACGAACGGATGCGGCAGGCGGCCGTCGAGCAGCGAAACCACGGCGGCTTCGCGCAGCCTCGCGACCAGGCCGTAGATCGAGAACGCGCCGCCGGCGACGAAGGCGGCGCCGAACCATCGCCGATGATGCTGCACGGTGCGTTCGATGTCGTGCGGCCTCTCGAGCGGCTCCAGGCTTCGACGCGTCGACACCCAGCGATTCAGCACGCCGAAGACACGAAAGGTTCGGCGGGCGTCGACGATCAGCCCCAGGCCCGCCGCAAGGGCGCCGATCGCAAGCACGAAAAAGGCAAGAGCCACAAAGGGAATCAGCAACTGATCGACGACATAGCTGTTGACGAGCGTCATCCGTCCCTCCCACCGATCCCACGAACGCGCCGGCCGGGTGGACTTTCCCGGCCGGCGCCCAGACAATCCGCATTGCATATCGACACTAGGCTACAGGAAAAACCCGCGACATTGGGAACCGGAGGAGATAACGAATGAATATCCGCCCGCTGTTCGAGCAACTGCGACAGTTCGACACCCCGACGATCGCCAACGCGCTGGAAATCGCGCGCGGCGCGCGCTCCGCGCACGGCTTCACGCGCCGGACCTTCATCGCGTCCCATCCGAAGCTGCCGCCCGTGGTCGGGTTCGCAAAAACGGCGACCATCCGCTGCTCCACGCCGTTCGACCCGGCGCTGCGCAGGCAGAAGCAGCTCGCCTACTACGAATACCTCGCGCAGGCGAACGGGCCGACGGTGGCCGTGGTGCAGGACGTCGACAGCCGGCGCGGCCTGGGCGCGTTCTGGGGCGAGGTCAACACCCACGTGCACTGGGGGCTGGGCTGCGTCGGCGCGGTCACCGACGGATCGATGCGCGACCTGGACGCGATGCACCCGCAGTTCCAGTGCCTGGCGGCCGCGCTCTCGCCCAGCCACGCCTGGGTGCAGGTGGCGGATTTCGGCAAGCCGGTGGATGTGCTCGGGCTGGCCGTATCCGACGGCGATATCGTGCATGCGGACCGGCACGGGGCGATCGCAATCCCCGCCGATCTGCTCGAGAAGCTTCCCGCGGCGATCGATCTCATGGCGCGGCGGGAGAAGGTGATCCTCGACGCGGCCAAGCAGCCGGGATTCGACATGACCAGGCTGCGCGAGGCGTTCGCGGCGTCGGACCGCGTCAAGTAAGGATGCCCCGGCACAGCCCCGGGGGCTCTGCACCGTGAACCGCTGCAATCGGTTCCAGGCGCCGCGACCGCGCCGCCGGTTCCGCGGCATCGGCTGATCTGGTCTCGTGTCTTCTTCCCGGACTCCAATGCACTCGCGAATCAGGGCGAGCTGGAAAGTGCTCGCGCTGCTGTGCCTGATGTACTTCATCACCTACGTGGACCGCGTCAACGTCGGCACGGCGGCCGCCGCGTTCCAGCGCGAACTCGCGCTCAGCAACACCCAGGTGGGCCTGGTGTTTTCCGCCTTCGCCTATCCCTATCTCGTGTTCCAGATCATCGGCGGCTGGCTCGGCGACCGCTTCGGCGCGCGCCGCACCCTGCTGCTCTGCGCGCTGGTGTGGTCCGGCGCGACGATCCTGACCGGCCTCGCCGGCGGACTCGCGTCGATGCTCGCGGCGCGGGTGCTGCTCGGTCTGGGAGAAGGCGCCACGTTCCCGGCCGCCACCCGCGCCATGTCCCACTGGACGCCCGCTTCGCAGCGCGGCGTCGCGCAAGGCCTCACGCACGCTTTCGCGCGCATCGGCAATGCGGTCACGCCGCCGCTCGTGGCCTCGCTGATGCTGGCGCTCACCTGGCGCGGTTCGTTCGTGGTTCTCGGCGTCGCGAGTCTCGCCTGGGCGCTGGCCTGGGCGCTCTACTTTCGCGACGATCCCGGGCAGCACCCCGCCGTCACGAAGGAGGAGCAGGCCGGCCTGCCGGCCTACTCCCATGGCCGCGCGCAGCCGCCGCTGCCGTGGCGCAGGCTCGCGTTGCGCATGGCCCCGATCATCGCGGTGTACTTCTGCTACGGCTGGACGCTATGGCTGTTCCTGAGCTGGATCCCGATGTACTTCCTGCATCGCCACGGCATGGACCTGAAGCATTCGGCGCTGTTCGCCCGGTGTGTTCTTCGCCGGCGTCGTCGGCGATACGCTGGGAGGCATCCTGAGCGACCGGTGGCTGCGCAGGACCGGCCGCCGCGAGGTCGCGCGCCGCAACCTGGTGGTGATCGGCATGTCGGGCGCCGTGCTCGCATTGCTGCCGGTGCCGTTCGTGCAGGACTTCGCCGCCGCCGCCTTCTGCCTGAGCCTGGGATTTTTCTTCGCCGAACTCACCATCGGTCCGATGTGGGCGATCCCGATGGACGTCGCGCCGCGCTACTCGGGGACGGCAAGCGGGCTGATGAACGTGGGCTCGGCGCTGGCGGCGATCGTGTCACCGGTCGCCGCAGGCTGGGTGATCGACCGCACCGGGGACTGGAGCCTGCCGTTCGTGGGCTCGACGATCCTGATGCTGCTCGGCGTGGCGCTCGCCTTCCACATGCATCCGGAACGCCCACTGCCCGAGCCGGATTGACGCGGGTGTCGCGCAGGCGGCGACTGCGGGTGCGCGCTACGGCGCGCTATCTTTCCGGATAACCCGGCCGGCTCGGCCGCTTCTGCCCGTGCTGCTGCGCGTTCCGCTTCAGACTCTCCTCGGCATGCTCCCGGCCCGCCTGATCCTTCTTCTCCGTCATCTGCTGAACGTCCTGCAGGCTCTGGACCCGGTCCTGGGCGTTCTGGATCGGCATGGTTGCCGCACCGTCCGCAGGATCGTCCGCTGCGCCCGCCGCTGCGGCGCAGAGCATCGCTGCAACGGCACCCAATGCTGCCGCCGCATTTCGTGTCGCCGACATCCTGTCCTCCTTCGTCTGCCTTGCCGAGATTGCGCTCCGTCCCGGACCGCACCGCGGTCCGCGCACGAGCGACTCGCGAATAAAGAAAGGACCGCGGCACGGGCGGCAAAGTTTCCTTCGGCGAGCCGGGATCCGGTCGTCGCGAGGCGACGCGCGCCGCATCCCCCGGCGGCCCCTGAGGTACACTCCGGGCCAGCACGTTCGGAGGAGAAGAAAAATGAAGAAAGTCGTCTGGGGTGTTCTCGGCACCGCCAGGATCGGCTTGCAGCGGGTGCTGCCGGGAATGCGCAAGAGCCCGCTCATCGAACTGCGCGCCATCGCGTCGCGCTCGGCGGACGCGGCGCGCAAGGCGGCGCACGACCTCGGCATTCCGAAGGCGTACGGGTCGTACGAGGCGCTGCTCGCCGATCCCGAGATCGAGGCGATCTACAACCCGCTGCCCAATCACCTGCACGTGCCGCTGACGCTCGAGGCGGCGCGCGCGGGCAAGCACGTGCTGTGCGAAAAACCGATCGCGCTCAACGCCGCGGAGGCCGAGCGGCTTCGCGCCGCGGCGGGCAAGGCGCTCATCATGGAAGCCTTCATGGTGCGCTTCCATCCGCAGTGGCTGCGCGCGCGCGAGCTGGTCCGGGAAGGCGCGATCGGCGCGCTGCGCGCGGTGCAGATGTTCTTTTCCTATCACAACACCGATCCGGACAACATTCGCAACAGGCCCGACATCGGCGGCGGCGCGCTCTACGACATCGGCTGCTATCCGATCACCGCCGGGCGATTCTTCTTCGAGGCCGAGCCCCGGCGAGGAATCGCGCTCGTCGACCGCGACCCCGCGTTCCGCACCGACCGGCTGACGAGCGCGCTGGTGGATTTCGGCGGCGGACGCCACCTGGACTTCACCGTCTCGACCCAGTGCGCGCCCTACCAGCGGATCCAGTTGTGCGGATCGAAGGGGCGGATCGAGATCCACGTTCCGGTCAACCCGGCGCAAGGCGCGAAGACCAGGCTCTTCGTCGACGACGGCTCGTCCCTGGAAGGCGCCGGCATCCGCACCGAGACGATCGCCGAGAGCGACCAGTACCAGTTGCAGGGCGAGGCGTTCTCGCGCGCGATCCGCGGCGAGATCGAGCTGCCCTACGGCGTGGACAACGCGGTGCTCGGCATGCGCATCATCGATGCGCTGTTCCGCTCCGAAGGCAGCGGCAGATGGGAGCAGGTGTAACGGGCGAACGGGCGCGAGTGGCGGGAAAACGCGGCGCGTCCGGACCGAAAGACCGCGCGGCGAGAGAGGGGAGAGGGCTCATGCAAGCACTGATCAACCCGGTAAAGGAAATCATCGCCAAGGGCGGGATCGCGATCGGGATCGGCGTGCGCGGCGTGCGCGGGGTCGAGATTGCCCGCGCGATGAAGACCGCGGGCTTCGATTTCCTGTTCATCGACCTCGAGCACGGCGCGACCTCGGTGGAGACCGCCTACTCGATCTCGGTGGCCGCGCTCGACGCCGGCATCGCGCCCTTCGTGCGCGTGCCGCACATGGAGCTCAAGCTCGGCACGCGCTGCCTGGACGCCGGCGCGCTCGGCATCGTCGTCCCGCACGTCGACACGCCGGAAGAGGCGCGCGCGATCACGGACGCATTCCGCTTCGCGCCGCAGGGACATCGCTCGATCGGCGGCGGCTATCCCCAATTCGGCTTCGCCGCGGTGCCGGCGAAAGAGGCGGTCGCGGCGCTCAACGACGCGAGCGTCGTGGTGGCGATGGTGGAAACGCCGCGCGCGGTGGAGAACGCGGAGAGGATCGCCGCCGTGCCCGGCATCGACGCGCTGCTGATGGGCACCAACGACTTGTGCCTCGAGATGGGCATCCCGGGCCAGCTCGATCATCCCAGGGTGGCGGCCGCGATCGACACGGTCATCGGCGCGTGCCGGAAGCACGGCAAATGGCCGGCGCTCGGCGGCGTCTACACGCGGGACCTGCTCAAGCAGTACCTCGCGCGCGGCATACGCATGGTCCTGGCCGGCAACGACCTGAGCCTGCTGGTGGGTGCGGCCACCGAGCAGGCGAAGTTCGTGCGCGGCTGCGCCTGAGCGCGAAGCGGCCGGTGAACCAGGTCTTCGTCCACGAGCAACTGGTGCGCTTCTCGCACTGCGATCCGGCGGCGATCGTCTATTTCCCGCGCCTGTTCGACATGGCGCACGCCGCCATGGAGGAATGGTTCCTGCGCGGCCTCGAGCGACCGCTCGCGAGCCTCATTCGCGAGCGCCGCATCGGCACGCCCACGGTGACCATCCAGGGCGAATTCCTGAAGCCGCTCAGGATGGGCGACTGGCTCCGGTTCGAGCTGCGCGTGGCGAAGCTCGGCAACGCCTCCGTCCGGCTCGTCTACAGCGGCAGGAAGGACGCCGCGGAGCACTTCAGGATCTCGCAGACCATCGCCTTCATGTCGCTCGAAACCGGAGCGGCGATCCCGGTTCCCGCCGATCTGCGGCCGCGCATCGAAGCATATCTCGCCGGCTAGAGCCGGCCCTCCTGCGCGGGCGAGCCGCGCATCGAAACCCCGATCCTTGCGGCGCCGGCGACATCGCCGCTCTGTAAAAACCTGTGGCTATATCTTTACAAATATAACGATCGCGATGTATCTTGTTGAACATAACGAACGGCCGCGACGGCGCGCCATCCCGGCAAGCAGGCGCCGGGCTTTACCAATCGCCACAGGGAGATTACAAAAATTGAAGCAGCATGAACTGCATCGCGTCGTTCGCGCCTTCCTCTCGGCGCCGCTGTTCGCCGCATCCCTCGTCCACGGCCCGGCCCATGCGGCGGCCGATTCGCCGGAAAGCGCCCCTGCGGCAGACGACGGGTATTTCGCGAACTGGTTCGAGCGGGTCGATCGGGCGCAGGAATCGCAGCCGCACTGGATCACGCCGCTCGCCACCGTCACGCCGAGGCTGGAGCAGGAATTCCGCTACGACCAGATCTACCAGGACCGGCCGAAGGGCGCGAACTTCACGAGCTACGGCGGCGGCAAGGGGCTGGAGCTGATCCCGACCGAGCGCACCGAGCTGATCATCAACGTGCCCGCGTACCAGACGCTCGACCGGCCGGACAAGCCGGCCGAACGGGGCTGGGCGGACGAATCGCTGCTGCTCAAGTACCGGATGCTGTCGGCGAACGAGGAGAACGGAAACTACATCGTCACCGGATTTCTCGGACTGAGCGTGCCGACCGGAGACGAAGCCTTCACCACCCACCACACCATCGTCACGCCCACGCTCGCCGCCGGCAAAGGCTGGGGCTCGCGCGACGAAGGTTTCGACATCCAGAGCACGCTCGGCATCAGCTTTCCGGACGGCGACCAGGGAAAGGTCGGCGTGCCGACCGTCTGGAACACCACGTTGCAGGCGCACATCTTCCAGCGCTTCTGGCCCGAAATCGAATTCAGCTACACGCACTGGAAAGACGGGCCGAACGACGGCAAGAACCAGTTGATCGTGACCTACGGGCTGGTCTACGGCCGCATTCCCCTCGGCGGCCGCTCCAAGCTCATCCTCGGCCTGGGCTATCAGACCAGCCAGGCAACCGCGTTCACGACCTATGACCGGGCCTGGCTCGGCACCGCGCGCGTGACGTTCTGAACGCGTCGCGCGGCGGAAATTTTCCGCTGCAGTTCGCCGGGAACCCGATCCGCCTTCCTGGCGGCACGCAGGCCTCGCGGCCGCGCTTCGCGTATCATCTCCTCGATCCCGCACGTCGCGCGGCCGGCAGGACAAACGATAACCAGACGCCCGGTCGCGCGGAATCGCGCCGCGTCGAGGCGGCGTTGGGTCCGCCATGCAGGAGGAGTCATGAAACTCGGATTCGTCGGCGCGGGCTTCGTCGCCCGCTTTCAGGCAATCGCCGTGCACCAGGTGCGCGGGCTGGAAATCGCCGGCATTCTCGCAAGAAGCGGCGCCGCGACTCTCGCCGCCTACTGCCGCAACCACCGCCTGGGCGAGGCGAAGATCTACGATTCCATCGAGGAAATGGCGAAGCAGGTCGACGCGATCGCGATCTACGCTCCCAATTACGCGCGCGTCGAGATCATGGAGGAAATCGCGGCGGCCTGCCGCGCGGGCGCGCGCGTCCGGGGCGTGATCGTGGAAAAGCCGCTCGCGCGCAACATGAAGGAGGCCCGCCGGATGGTCGAGCTGGCCCGCGGAGCAGGATTGCATACCGCCTATTTCGAGAACCAGATCTTCATGAAGGCGATCCGCACCCAGCGCGAGCAGCTCCTGCCGGTCATGCGCTCCATGGGCCCGCTCACGCTCACCCGCTCCGCCGAGGAGCACGGCGGGCCGCACGAGCCCTGGTTCTGGGACCCCACGCGCCAGGGCGGCGGCGTGCTGCTCGACATGGGCTGCCACAGCATCGCCGTGGGGCGCTACGTACTCACCCCGCCCGACAAGGACCTGCTGTACCTGCAACCGCGAATGGTCACCGCGGACATCGGTCTGCTCAAGTGGGGCCAGCCCAAGTGGCGCGTGAAGCTGCTCAAGGAGCGGGGCGTGGACTACGCCCTCACCCCTGCGGAAGATTTCGCCACCGGCATGATCACGTACTGGAATAGCGAGATCGGGCAGCGCGTGAAGGCGCAGTTCACCGACTCCTGGATGTTCGAGAAGCAGGGCCTGCGGCTGTTCATGGACGGCATGGGGCCGGGCTACGCCTTCGAGATCGACACGCTGGAGTCGCCGCTCAACGTGTTCATCGGCGATGAGGCGGCGGACACGATCGCCGACCAGGAAGGCGCGCTCGAGAAGGCCACCGCCAGCCGCGGACTGCTCGCGGTGCAGTACAACGAAGCGGACCTGTACGGCTACACCGACGAGAACCGCGACATGATGGAATCGTTCGCCGCCGGGCGCGACGCCATGCTGTCCTGGGAGTACGGCCTGGAGATCCAGCGCCTGGTGATGGCAAGCTACCTCGCGGCCGAGCGGCGCAGGTGCATCGATCTGACCGACAAGGCGCTGCTGGCGGAACTCGACAGCTACGTGCCAGCGATCCAGCAGGGCAAGGGCGCCGCCCAGCTCCTTTAGCGGCGCGGGAAGGCAACGGCGATCGCCGCGGGCGGGCGCAGACCGTTTCGCCGCCGCGGCTTCGCATCGTTTTCGAACAGGAGGGCCCGATGAATAGAGAACTCCGCCGCCGGACGGCAATCTGTGCGTTTGCGGTCTGTCTGGGTGCCGCCGGGCGCGCGGCCGGCGAGCCGCTGAACGTCAAGCCCGGATTGTGGGAAACAACCGCCATCTCGGTGCAGCAGGGAGACGCGGTCGCGGCCATGCCCGACTTGAGCCGGCTTCCGCCGGAGAAGCGCGCGCAGATCGAAAAAATGCTCGCCGCGCGCAGCGGCAAACCGGTGACGCACGTCTTCCGGAGCTGCGTGACCGAGGAGCAGATCCGGAAGCAGACGCTGTTTTCCGAGTCGGAAGCCGAGCAGAAGCAGTGCCAGCATAAGATCCTGCAGAGCACCGCGCGCGACCAGAAGGCAACGCTCACCTGCGAGGACGGCAAGCGAACCGGTGAAATCTCGATTCACGCCGACGGCGACCAGCGCGTCACCGGCAAATTCACGATGGTCCGACGCGACCAGGGCAAGGAGTTCAGGGTGCGCAGCGAAATGACCGCAAGCTGGCTGGGCTCGGATTGCGGCGAACTCAAGCCGGGGCAAAGCAAAAAGCAGGATTAAAAACCCTAGTGAACCACCAAGGCACAAAGGCACCAAGAAAATCCGGGGCAAGCGGTTTTCTTGGAGTCTCGGTGCCTTGGTGGTTGATCCC
Organism: Burkholderiales bacterium; assembly: GCA_035651315.1. Lineage (GTDB taxonomy): Bacteria > Pseudomonadota > Gammaproteobacteria > Burkholderiales > Eutrophovitaceae > DASRFY01. Next base: position 18,462 of record DASRFY010000063.1, on the reverse strand, counting down.
GGTTCTCGCCCTGAAGAATTTTTCCGGTGCGGCTATTTCGCGAACAACCGCCCGGGATCCTCGAAGGCCTTGAACTCGAGCGCGTTGCCGCAGGGGTCGAGAAGGAACATCGTGGCCTGCTCGCCAGCCTGCCCCCGGAAGCGCACGTGGGGCTGGATGATGAAGCGCACGCCCGCGTGCGCGAGCCGGTTCGCGAGGCTCTTCCACTGCGCCATCGGCAGCACGACGCCGAAGTGGCGCACCGGCACGTTGTCCCCGTCCACCCGATTCGTGTCGCGGTGACCCGCTTCGGGCGACAGGTGCGCGACGATCTGGTGGCCGTAGAAATTGAAATCCACCCACTGCTCCGAGGAACGCCCCTCGGGGCAGCCGAGCAGCCCGCCGTAGAATTCGCGCGCCTTGGCGAGGCTGGTGACGGGGAAGGCAAGGTGGAAGGGCGGCAGTTGCGGCATCGGTGCGGCTCCGGTTCAGGCAGGTCTCGCGTGGGTTAACATTCGCTCCAACGGGTCGAGCGCGGCGCATCATCCATGCAACGTACCGCAACGTCAACTGCATCTACGGGAGACCGCACAATGAATTCGCACGACAAAGTCGCCATCGTCACCGGCGCGGGCAGCGGCATCGGCAAGGCCGTGGCGCTGGCGCTGCTCAAGGACGGCTATCGCGTCGCGCTAGCGGGCCGGCGTAAGGACGCGCTGGAACAGACGGCGAAGGACGCGGGCGCGGCCGGCTCGCGGGCGCTGGCGGTACCCACCGACGTGAGCAAGCCGGATTCGGTGAAGGCGCTGTTCGCGGCGGCGAAGCGGCAATTCGGCCGGCTGGACGTGCTTTTCAACAACGCCGGCGTCAATGCGCCCGGCGTCCCGCTCGAGGACCTCACGTTCGAGCAGTGGAAGAACGTGGTGGACATCAACCTGACCGGGATGTTCCTGTGCATGCAGGAGGCGTTCCGGATCATGAAGGAGCAGAACCCGCGCGGCGGGCGCATCATCAACAACGGCTCGATCTCGGCGCACGCGCCGCGCCCCAATTCCGCGCCCTACACCTCGACCAAGCACGGCGTCACCGGGCTCACCAAGTCGGGCTCGCTCGACGGGCGCAAGTACGATATCGCGGTGTGCCAGATCGACATCGGCAACGCGCTCACCGAGATGGCGGCCAGGATGACCAAGGGCGTGCCGCAGGCGGACGGCTCGACCCGCGTCGAGCCCACGATGGACGTACAGCACGTTGCCGACGCGGTGCTGCACATGGCAAACCTGCCGCCGGACGTGAACATGCAGTTCCTCACCATCATGGCGACCAAGATGCCTTTCGTGGGGAGGGGCTGAGCATGGCTTCCCGCGCGCGCTACCTGTTCATCGCCAGCATGGATGTCGATGCCGACAAGGAACAGCTGTTCAACGAGGTCTACGATCGCGAGCACATCCCGAACCTGCTCAAGGTGCCGGGCGTGCTATCGGCCCGGCGCTACACGGCGGAGCCGCTGACCATGATGATCGGCGGCGAGAGGAAAACGATCGCCGCCCAGGGCGAGCCGCGTTACAGCGCGGTCTACGAGCTGGAGAGCGCGGAGGTGCTGCTCAGCGAGGCGTGGGCGCGGGCCGTCGAGGCCGGTCGCTGGCCGGCCCAGGTCAGGCCCTATACCCGCAACCGCCGGCACCGGCTGTTCCGGCTGTTGTAGCGCTCAGCGGATGGGCGTCAGGTTGCGGACGAACTGCTCCACCGATGCGCACCAGGAGAATTGCTCCGCATAACGTCGGGCTTTGTCGCGGGAGATGTTCAGCGCGCCGAGGCAGGCGAAGGCCAGATCCTCGTGGAGTACGCCGGCGCCGCTGTCGCCGATAACATCGAGCGGGCCGGGAACCGGGAAGGCCGCAACCGGCGTGCCGCAGGCCAGCGCTTCGAGCATGACTAGGCCGAACGTGTCGGTCAGGCTTGGAAACACGAACACGTCCGCGGCGCGGTAGTAGCGCGCGAGCTCGGCGGGCGTCTTGATGCCTTCGAAGCGCACGCCGGGGTATTTGCGCTCGAGCGCGGCGCGGAGCGGCCCTTCGCCGACCACCCACTTCGACCCGGGCAGATCGAGCTCGAGGAAGGCCTCGAGGTTCTTTTCCACCGCGACGCGGCCGACATAGAGAAAGATCGGAGGGGTGTCGGTCAGGTGGTCGCGCTCGCCCGGGCAGAACGTCTCGGTGTCCACGCCCCGGGTCCAGTCCACGGTATTGGCAAAGCCGCGCGCCTGAAGGTCGCGCCGGACGCTGGGCGTGGGCACCATCACCGCGCGCGACGGCGCGTGAAAGCCGCGCAGCCATCGGTACGTCCAATCGACCGGGATGCGGATGCGGGCATGGACGTACTCGGCAAAGCGCGTATGGAAAGCGGTGGTGAAGGCGAGTTTGCGCGCCAGGCAGTAGCGACGCGCCGCCATGCCGAGCGGGCCCTCGGTGGCGATGTGAACGGCGTCGGGCGCGAAGGCCTCGATCTCCTGGCTGACGCCGGCGAAGGGCAGCAGGCTCAGGCGGATCTCCGGGTAGGTCGGGCAGGGAATCGACCTGAACCCTTGCGGCGTCAGGAAGCGCGCTTCGTGCCCCAGATCGCGCAGCCCGTCGCCGATCTTGCCCAGCGTGGTGACCACGCCGTTGACCTGCGGCGACCAGGCGTCGGTGACGATCATGACCTTCATGTATGCGCCTCTTCTTCGAGCTCGACGCGTTGCGCGGCGGGCGCGCGAAGCTGCCGGCGCCACTGCACGATCCTGAGTTCGCCCTCGAAAGTTTCCACCAGCGCCGAGAGGCTTTCCACCCAGTCGCCGTCGTTGCAGTAGACCACCCCGTCGATGGTCTTGATCTGGGGCTTGTGGATGAACTGGCGCAGTGCCTCGTCGTGGTTGCCGGCGATGTAGGTGACCCGGGTGCCCTTGCGCGCCTTGCGCAGGACCTTCTGCACCACGTCGTTGTGCGCCTGCGTCCAGTACCAGCGGCGCTTCAGTTGCCAGCCGTCGATGACGTCGCCGACGAGATAGAGGTGGTCCGACTCGTTGTGGCGGAGAAAGTCGAGGGGGAATGCGGCCTGGCAGCCGGGCGTGCCCAGGTGGATGTCGGAGATCCAGATGGACCGGTAGCGGTTCACCCGGGCCCCGGGGTTGTCGCTCAGGTCCAGACGGGAATTCGCCATGTCATGCTGGCGCGCATGAGACCACGCCAACATGACAGCGATATTGCAGAGGGCGCGGACGCCCGGGCGCCCCGCGCAGTCTACTTCAGCGCCTTGAAGCGGATGCGCTTCGGGCGCGCGCCTTCTTCGCCGAGGCGCTTCCTCTTGTCCGCTTCGTATTCCTGGTAGTTGCCGTCGAAGAACACGGCCTGCGAGTCGCCCTCGAAGGCGAGGATGTGGGTGGCGATGCGGTCGAGGAACCAGCGGTCGTGCGAGATGACCAGCACGCTGCCGGCGAATTCCAGCAGCGCGTCTTCCAGCGCCCGCAGCGTCTCGACGTCGAGGTCGTTGGACGGCTCGTCGAGCAGCAGCACATTGGCGCCCACGCTCAGGGTCTTCGCCAGATGCAGCCGCCCGCGCTCGCCGCCGGAGAGATTGCCGACGATCTTCTGCTGGTCGGCGCCCTTGAAATTGAAGCGGCCGAGGTAGGCGCGCGAGGGCATCTCGAACTTGCCGACAGTGAGCACATCCTGGCCGTTCGACACCGCCTCCCACACCGTCTTGTCGTTCGGCAGTCGCTCGCGCGACTGGTCGACGAAGGCGAGCTTGACGCTGGGGCCGATCGCGATTTCGCCGCTGTCGGGCCGCTCCTTGCCGGTGATCATGCGGAACAGCGTCGACTTGCCGGCGCCGTTCGGCCCGATGATGCCGACGATCGCGCCGGCCGACACGCGGAACGAGAGCTTGTCGATCAGCAGCCGCTCGCCGTAGCCCTTGGAGACGTTCTTGAACTCGATGACGTTGTCGCCGAGCCGCTCCGCGACCGGGATGAAGATTTCCTGCGTCTCGTTGCGCTTCTGGTACTCGTGGGAGGACAGCTCCTCGAAGCGCGCGATGCGGGCCTTGCTCTTCGCCTGCCGCGCCTTCGGGTTCTGGCGCACCCATTCCAGCTCCTTCTGCATCGTCCGGATGCGCGCCGATTCCTGCCTGGCCTCGATCTCAAGACGCTTTTCCTTCTGCTCGAGCCACGACGAATAGTTGCCCTTCCAGGGGATGCCGTGGCCGCGGTCCAGCTCCAGGATCCATTCCGCGGCGTTGTCCAGGAAATAGCGGTCGTGGGTGACCGCCACCACGGTGCCGGGGAAGCGCTGCAGGAACTGCTCCAGCCACTCCACGCTCTCGGCGTCGAGGTGGTTGGTCGGCTCGTCGAGCAGCAGCATGTCGGGCTTGGACAGCAGCAGCCGGCACAGCGCGACGCGCCGCTTCTCGCCGCCGGACAGGTTATCGACCCGCGCCGCCCACGGCGGCAGGCGCAGCGCGTCTGCCGCGATTTCGAGCTGGTGCTCCACGTCGGCGCCGCTCGCCGCGAGAACGGCTTCGTACTTCGCCTGCTCCGCGGCGAGCTTGTCGAAATCGGCGTCCGGCTCGGCGTAAGCCGCGTAGATCTCGTCGAGCTTGCGCTTCGCCTCCATCACCTCGCCCAGGCCGCCCTCGACCGCCTCGCGCACCGTGTGGCCGGGGTCGAGCTGCGGCTCCTGCTGCAGATAGCCGATGCGGATGTTGGGCATCGGCACCGCCTCGCCCTCGATGTCCGTGTCCAGCCCCGCCATGATCCGCAACAGCGTGGACTTGCCGGAGCCGTTCAGGCCGAGCACGCCGATCTTGGCGCCGGGGAAAAAAGACAACGAAATGTCTTTGAGGATCTGCCGCTTGGGGGGAACGACCTTCCCCACCCGCATCATGGTGTAGACGTACTGGGCCACTGGAGTCCTGGTCGCCGGAAATCGGAAAGCGCGCAATTATGCGCGAAGCGGCGCGCCAAGGCACGCCTCCGCTCGGCTATCATCCGCGGCACGGAGGAGGAAAGCCACGATGCCCTACGCCATCCAGACCCGCGACAAGCCGGGCGCGGGCGCGATCCGCGCCGCCAACCGCCAGGCGCACATCGACTACCTGACCGCGAACAAGCACCTGCTGCTCGCCGCCGGCGCGCTGATCGACGACGACGGCAGCGGCGGCCACGGCGGGATTCTGCTGGTGGACACCGACGACCGCGCGCAAGCCGAGCGCTTCGTCGCCGAGGACCCGTTCACCAAGGCGGGATTGTTCGAGCAGGTCACCGTCACCCGCTGGCGCAAGGCGTTCTTCGACCGCGAGCGGCTGATCTGAGGCGCGGCGGCCGGGATATCGACCGGCGCCGGAAAACATCGCAACAGGGGAGGAAACGACATGAGGATCGGAAGGCTGCTCGTCTTGCTGCTCGCGATGGCGCCGCTTGCCGGCGCGCAGGACCTGCGGGTGTTTCCGCCGCCGCCGCCGGTCAAGAGCCCGATCGAAGGCGCCATCGACTTCCACGTCCATTCGGCGCCGGACGTCTTCGGCCGCAGCGTGACGGACATCGAGGCCGCCACGCTCGCCAAGCGGATGGGGCTGCGCGCGATCGTGCTCAAGAACCACGTCACCGGCACCGCCGATCGCGCCGCGCTCGTGCGCGAAGTCGTGCCCGGCATCGAGGTATTCGGCGGCATCGTGCTGAACCAGGCGGTGGGCGGAATCAACCCGGCGGCCGTGGAACGGATGGCGCGCATGTCCGGCCGCTACGGGAAAGTCGTGTGGCTGCCCACCATCGACGCGGACAACCACATGAAGACCTTCCACGAGCCGGGCAGCGGCATCCGCGCGGCGGTCGACGGCAAGGTGACGCCGGAGACCGAGGCGGTGCTCAAGATCGTGGCGCGCGAGAATCTGGTGCTGGAGACCGGCCACCTCGCCGCCGACGAATGCCTCGCGGTAATCCGGCGCGGCGCCGAGCTGGGCGTGAAGAACATGCTGGTCACGCACGCCATGGCGCAGGTGCCGAACATGTCGACCGGGCAGATGAAGGAGGTGGCAAGGCTGGGCGGCTATCTCGAGCTCGATTTCATCAATCATCTGATGGGGCCGGAGGCGCACCTGCCCTGGATGCGCCCCTGGCATCGCGTCTCGATCAAGGACATGGCGCGGGCGATCCGGGAGGTCGGCGCCGAGCACATGGTGCTCGCCACCGACCTCGGCCAGACCGGCAACCCGACGCATCCCGACGGCTACCTGCTGCTGGTGCAGGGGCTCAAGCAGGAAGGCATCGGCGATGCCGAGCTGGACCGGATGATGCGCCGCAATCCCGCCCGTCTCCTGGGATTGGAGTAAACCGCAGCCGCGGCGCCGGCGCATCCACCCGTAAGGCTCGCGCGTATCTAGCGACGAACGCCGCAGCCGGGGACCTCACCCGGCGGCGGGGTTCGCGCGGCGCGTCGAACCGCCGCGAATGACGGGCGGACCACGGTACCGATCGGTGAATTCGGGACCGGACCTCCGCCCTGTGATCAATCGCGACAACAAGGAGAGCTGGAGATGGAACTGAATCGGCGCAAACTGATCGGCGTGGCGCTCGCCACTGCGGCCGCGACGCTGTTCGCGGTGGGAACGGTGAGCACCACCTCGGCGGAAGAAGTGATGGTGAAGTGTTACGGGGCGAACGCCTGCAAGGGCCAGGCCGAGTGCAAGACATCCATGAACTCATGCAAGGGCCACAACACCTGCAAGGGCCAGGGCTTCGTGAAGATGACCGAGAAGGCCTGCGTCGACAGGCTCGGCCGCGGCTGATCGCCGGTCGCAGCGCAAAAGGGGACGCCACGCGGCGTTCCCGTTTTTTTCTTCTCAGGGGCAACGCCACGGCGAGTTCCTCCTCGGCGGCGTCGAGCGCAAGGACGGCGCCGATCAGGGACCCCGCGCCCGCTCGATCTGCGCTCCGTAGATCGCGCGCACGGTGTCGATCGTGTCGGCTTCCTCCGGCTTCTTGTCGGGCCGGTAGCCCTTGACGCGCGCAAAGCGCAACGCCAGGCCGCCCGGATAATGCGGGCTCGCCTGCAATTCGTTGAACGCGATCTCGACGACGAGCTCCGGGCGCACGTGCACCGTGTAGGCGTCGCGCCCGATTTCCCGCGCCAGCAGCTCGCGCGTCTGCCATTGCAGCGTCTCGTCGGTCAGGCCCTTGAAGGTCTTGCCGAGCATGACGAAGCCTCCGGAGGACGAATCGCGCGCGCCGAGGTGCAGGTTCGACAACCATCCTCTGCGCCGTCCGTGTCCCCACTCTGCCGCCAGCACCACGAGGTCCAGGGTGTGCGCACGCTTGATCTTCAGCCAGCTCGCGCCGCGGCTGCCCGCCTCGTAGGGCGCATCGAGCGCCTTCGCCATCACGCCCTCGTGGCCGTGCTGCAGCGCCTGCTCGAAAAAAGCTTGCGCGCCGGCAGGGTCCCGGGTCAGCAGCCGCGGAACCAGCAGCGCGCGCGGCACGACCTCGCCCAGCGCCCCGAAGCGTTCCTGCGCCGGATGATCGGCAAGCGCTTCGCCGTCCCGGTGCAGGCAGTCGAAGAAGAACACCGACAGCGGAAGCGTCTGCCGCATCGCGTCGACGTCGAGTCTGCGTCCGAAGCGGCGCATGGTGACCTGAAACGGCTGCGGCGCGCCGCCCGGCGCGAGCGCGATCGTCTCCCCGTCGAGGACGAGGTCGCGTGCGGCCGCGCTGCGCACCGCCTCGACCACTTCCGGCACGGCGGCGGTGACGTCGTTGAGGCTGCGGGTGAAGACGCGCACTTCGTCGCCCGCCTTGTGCACCTGGACTCGCGCGCCGTCGAGTTTCCATTCGAACGCCGCGGCGCCGAGCCGCGTCAGCGCGTCGCCGACGTCTTCCGCGGTCTGCGCCAGCATCGGCTGCACGGGCTGCAGCACGCGCAGGGAAAAGCCGCGCACCGCCCGCAGGCCGCCGGCAAATGCCGCGCGGGCGACCTGCGCGATGTCGCCGGCCAGCATCGCCGCGCGTCGCACTTCGGCGATCGGCACCGCCGCCGCCCGCGCAACCGCTTCGAGCATCACTCCTTCCAGCGCGCCCTGGCGCAGCTCGCCCACCAGAAGCCGCAGCAGAAAGTCCTGCTCGGCTGGCGTCGCGCGACGGAACAGCTCGCCGAGCAGCCTGCCGCGTTCGGCTACTGCGCCCTTGCCGCTGACGGCAGCCACGTGCCCCAGCACGGAATCCGTTTCCGCGAGCGTGAGCATCGGCTGCGAAGCCGCGCCGGTGCGCGCTTCCTGCAACGCGGCGTCCCCGATCCCGAGCCTGCCTTGGCGCGTTTCTCCGGACAGAAACGGCACCGCGATTGCGATCTCGTCCGGCGCCAGCGCGCGCAGGCACGCCGCCAGCGCATCGATCTTGGCGAGACGGCTCGAGGTCTCCGCGACGCGTCGCGAGACCTCGACGAGGGTGGCGAGCGGCGTCATCGGTCGGGCCGGATCGAACGGTAAGGTCGTTCTGTATTCCTAGCTCGTTCCGCGCCCCGTCGCTCCGGTGTTTTCCGCCGTATCGGATTCTTCGCCGCGTTCCCGCTTTTCAGGCCGCGCGCCGCACGTCTTCGGCGGCATTCGCCCGCTCGAGCGGATTGACGAACGGCAAGCGCTTCAGCTCCCTGCCCTCGCGGTCGCGATAGACGAGCTGGCGGGTGTCGAAGTCGAACTCGGGGTGATGCGCCTCGCTCCATTTCTCGAGAAAGTACATGAAAAAGGGAACGAACAGTCCGCGCCTGGGATGGCGGCGATGCATGGCGAACACGTATTCCGGCGAGCGTCTGATTTCGCAGCCGGCGTGGCAGTACTGCACCCAGACGTGATCGCCCAGCACGACGAGCTTCCAGAACGGCGGATGATTATAGAACCGCAGCGTCACCTTCTTGCCCGCTTTGCGAAGCGCGCCGAGATAGCCGATGCTTGCCTCGATCTCCCTGGCGAAGGTCTGCGCCGTCGCATTCTTCCCGGGAAGCGAGTCGATGCGCCGGCGCGCGCCGTCGCTCGCCGGATTGAGCAGCATGACGCGGATTTCGCAGGCGGTCGCCAGCGGTGCGCGAAACAGGCTGCGCCTGTCGATGAAGGTATCGTAACCGGTGACCGTCATGACGTAGGCGTCGCGCGCGGCGGGCAGCCTGCGGAACAGCGATGCGCTACGCCACCGGGACAGCCAGCTTTCGTTGCTCCTGGCATGGACCAGCGAGGCGACCCTCGCGCTGCCGACGAAGCGCCGGTTGTCCCAGGAAACCTTGGCCAGGTTGAACAGGACCACCAGCATGGACGCGACCACGGTCTCGGTCGTCAGCAGCAGGTGGGAATCGGTTTCGACCCGCGGCCACCACTGATAAAGGATGTACTGCGCCGCGACCGGCAGCGTAAAGGCGATGCCGATGGCGAGCAGCGTGATGATGCCATGCGAGAGCACGGCGCCGATCCAGGACAGGACGTTCGTCTCTTGATGTTTGAGCATTGCAACTTTCCCTTTGAAGCCGACAACTGCATGCGGGAGGCGGAACTTCGCCCGCAAAGCGTTTCGCAATTTGCGTGCCACCGATTTTCACGACATGAATCGCAGCCTGTCATGATTTCCACGACGGGGAAAAGTTCCTGTGCGGCAACGGGCGCGACGTTTTCGGCTGCGATCCGGTTCCCGCGGTGTTGCCTCGGGGCGACACCGCACAGGACGCGGACGGCGATCTCGAGCCGGCAGCGCTATACTCGCGCTACTTGCCGAGAAGACCGGAGGATGCAATGGGCGACATGACCGAACAGCGCGCTGGCTTCAAGTCGATGCGGGAAAGCACGAAGGCGGACTGGGACATCATCGTCGCGCGCTATCAGCCGTTCGCGCGCGAGCTGCCCGATCGCGTGCTCGCGCATCTGAAACTGCTCGGCGGAGACTCCGGCGGCTTCGCCGTCGACCGCCTGCAGCACTCGCTGCTGACCGCGACCCTGGCGCACAAGGCGGGGGAAGACGAGGAATACGTCGTGTGCGCGCTGCTGCACGACGCCGGCGACATGCTCGGGTCGTGGAATCATCCGGACGTGTCCGCCGCGATTCTGAAGCCGTTCGTCTCCGAAGAGAATCACTGGATGGTGGAAAAGCACGGCATCTTCCAGGGCTACTACTTCTTCCATCACATCGGCATGGACCGCAACATGCGCGAGCAGTATCGCGGCCATCCCCATTTCGAGCGCACGGCGCGTTTCTGCGAGCTGTACGACAACCCCGCCTTCGATCCCGACATGGAGTGCGCGCCGCTCGGATTTTTCGAGCCGATGCTGCGCCGGGTGTTTTCGTTTCCGAAAAATTCGATCTATCGCGATACCTGCCGGCCGTAGGCGCGGGCGCACGCATCAACCTGCCGCAAGCGCAGCTTCCCCGTCGAGCCGCAGACGTTTCCTAGCCGCGGCGTACTCGCGACGCAGCCGTTCCACGAGCTCGCATGCCGGAGGCACGTCCTCGATGTTGCCCACGCCCTGCCCGGCGCCCCAGATGTCTTTCCACGCCTTCGGCTTGTCCCGGTTGGAACCGAAGTTCATCACCGATTTGTCGGCGACCGGCAGCTTGTCCGGGTCGAGTCCGGCGGCGGCGATGCTCTTTTTCAGATAGTTGCCGTGCACGCCGCTGAAGTAGGGCGTGTACACGATGTCGGCCGCGCGACTGTCCACGATCATCTGCTTGTACGCGTCGCCTGCGTTCGCCTCCCGGGTGGCGATGAAGCGCGTGCCGATATAGGCGAAATCCGCGCCGATCGCCTCGGCGGCGACGATCCCGGCGCCGTCGGTGATCGCGCCGGAGAGCGCGATCGGCCCGGCGAAGAAGCGCCGCACCTCGCGCACCAACGCGAACGGGCTCAAGGTGCCGGCATGGCCGCCGGCGCCGGCGCATACCAGCACCAGGCCGTCCACTCCCGCCTCCAGCGCCTTTTCCGCGTGCCGGATGCTGATGACGTCGTGGAACACCGCGCCGCCGTACCCGTGCACCGTCTTCACCACGTCGTGCGGCGCGCGCAGGCTGGTGATGATCACCGGCACCCGGTGGCGGATACACACGTCGAGATCGCGATCGAGACGGTCGTTGGACTGATGGATGATCTGGTTCACCGCGAACGGAGCGATCCGCGCCTGCGGCCGCGCGAGGCGGCGGCTCTCAAGCGCCGTCTCGATGCTCGCTATCCATTCCTCGAGCCGCTCGGCGGGGCGGGCGTTGAGCGCCGGGAAGGCGCCGATGATGCCGGCGGCGCACTGCTCGATCACCAGCGCTGGATTGGACACAATGAACATCGGCGCGCCGATCACGGGCAGCGACATCCGGCTTTTCAGCTTCTCGACGAGCGACACGGAAGACCTCCCTCGCGGTTGGCGACGGCTAACTTGCCCGGCTCCGCTTTTCGCGTCAACAAACTCCGTCTCGCCGCCCGGGCGAAGCGCAGAGACAATCCCGGCCGCGGACCACTGGAATGACCGCACGGCCGATCGCGACGCTGCTCCTTGTCATCTCCCTGATGTCGGCAGCGGTCGTCGCGCATGCCGCGAGCGTGCACGCCGTGTCCTACGATCCCGCGGCGGTGCAGACCCGGGTCATGCACGATTACCGCGTCGCGCTGCAGGACGCGCCGGCGCACCTCCTGCGCCTCTACGAGCTGCGCCAGACCTTTACCGGCCGTGCGCCGGCATTCGCCGGGGTGCGCGCGACCGACATGCTGCAGCAGGGGATTGCCGACACCGTCGACGAGAACGGCACCGAGTCGGGGTACGTGACTTTCCTGCTGGAGGACGGAAACCGGATCTACGGCAGGTATGCCGGAACGCGCAAGTCGCATCGCTGGCCCGACGGCTCGCGGCATTTCGACGTCGAGGGCGACATCGAGCTGATCGGCGGCGACGGGGCATTCGCCGGCGCCCGCGGCACGATACACGTGCGCCTGATTCTCGACCCCGGCGCGGAGAGCAACCAGGGCGAGGCGCGCGGCGAAATCCGGCTCGATCATTAGAAGATCGTGGAAAAAGGCGGCTTCGCGGCGGAATCAGCGCGCGGACGTCGGCTGCGTGGAGCCGCCCGCGGCGAGATCTTCGTCGCGCGGCAGATCCGAGATCCGCCAGTCCCCGCCCAGCGCCTTGACCAGCCGCACGCTGGCCGACATCCGGCGGCGCGCGATGTCGAGCGCGGTGCGCTCGTTCGACAGCGCGATCGTCTGGGCCGTGACCACGTCCAGATAACTCACCGCGCCCGCCTGATAGCGATTGGTGGTGAGTTCAAGCGAGCGCTGCGCCGCCTTGACCGCCTCGTTCTGCGTCTGCGCCTCCTCGGCAAGGACATGCAGCGCGGCGAGATTGTCCTCGACGTCGCGGAATGCGACGAGCACGGTGTTCCGGTAGGAGGCGACATTTGCGTCGTACGCCGCGCGCGCCTCGTCGGTGAGCGCCTGGCGCAATCCGCCGTCGAACAGGATCTGCGAAATGGCCGGCCCAACCGCCCACAGGCGGCTTGGCCAGCTCAGCCAGTTGGAAGCGCTGGAGCTCTCGAATCCCGCCACGCCGGACAACGTAACCGTCGGGTAGAAGGCGGCCTGCGCGACGCCGATCTGGGCATTGGCCGCGGCGACCAGCCGCTCCGCCGCGGCAACGTCGGGTCGGCGCTCCAGCAGGGCAGAGGGCAGGCCCGGCGGCACGGCCGGCGGGGTCGCATCCAGCGGTGCCGCCGGCATGGAAAACGCCGCCGGCGCCTTGCCCAGCAGCACCGCGATCGCGTGCTCGAGCTGCGCGCGCTGCACGCCGAGGTCGATCGCCTGCGCCTGGGTGGTCTTGAGCTGGGTCTGCGCCTGCGCGACGTCGGTGAGCGATGCAATGCCGATCTCGAAGCGATTGCGCGTGAGAGCAAGCGCGTCCTGGTACGCGGCGATGGTCTTGTCGAGCAGCGCGCGATCCGCGTCCACGCCGCGCAGCTCGAAATAGGCGAGCGCGAGCTCCGCCTGCACCGACAAGCGCACGTTCTCGAGGTCCGCGGCGAAGGCCTGCGCGTTCGCCCGGCTGGACTCCACCGAGCGGCGGATGCGCCCCCACACGTCCGCCTCCCAGGAAACCTGCAGCGGCAGAATGAAGTCGTTGTTGGGGCCCACGATCGCGGGCGAGGAGATCGGCGTGCTCGCCGATCCGCGCCGGCGCGCTGCCGTCGCGCCGGCGGTCACGGTCGGGAAAAATCCGGCGCGGGTGGCCTGCACCAGCGCCACCGCCTGGCGGTACTGGGCCGCTGCCGCGACTATATTCTGATTGGAGAGGTCGACCTGGCTTTCGAGCGCATCGAGCCGGGGATCGCGGAATACCGCCCACCACTTTCCGCGCGCGGCCTCGTCGCTCGGACGCCCGACCTTCCACTCGTCGTTGCCGGCGGCCTCCTTGAAGGCGGCGGGGATGTCGACGCGCGGGCGCACGTAATCCGGGCCGACCGTGCACGCGTTGAGCAAACCGAGAATGATGACCGCGGCGGCGGCACCGGCCGGCGGAAGGACACGCGATCGCTGCGGATCGGATAACGGACGCATGGATTATTTCGCCGCTTTGTCTTCCGCCTGCTTCACGACCCGCACCCGCGCGCCGTCGGATATCGAGTCGGTCGGATTCACGACGACCTCGGCGCCGGCGTCCAGGCCCGAGACGACTTCCACGCTCGTCCCGAAATCGCGCCCGAGCTGGACCTTGGTCAGCGCGACGGTCTGATCGGGCTTGACCACCGCGACCTGCATCCCCTCCGCGCGGAACAGCAGCGTATTGACCGGCACGACGAGCGCCGGCTTGCCCGCCGAGAGCTTCAGGTGCACTTCGGCGTAGGCTCCCGGAAGCAGCTCGCCGGTGGGATTGTCCACCGCGACTTCGGCGAGCAGCGTGCGCGACACCGCGTCAATCGCCTGCGCGGTGCGCACCAGCTTGCCGGCGAAGCGGCGGCCGGGGAATTCGGCCAGAGTCAGCTCCGCCGCCACGCCCGGCACCGCTTCGCGCGAGTAAGCCTGCGGCACGTTCACGTACACGCGCAATCGATCGGTGGACGACAGATGAAACAGTTCCTTGCCAGGGCCGCCGCCGCTGCCGGCGTCGATCAGCGCCCCGACGTCGATGTTGCGCGCGGTAATCACGCCGGTGAACGGCGCATAGATTCTCTTGAAGGACTGCAGCTTCTCCAGCCGGGCGACATTGAACTTCGCGGCGGCTAGCGCGGCCTTCTTCGCGTCGCGGTCGCCCAGCTTCTCGTCGGTTTCCTGCTTCGAGACGGAATTGGTCTTCAGCAGCTCGATCCAGCGCTCGGAGGTCTTTTCCGCGAGCGCATAGTTGGCGGTCGCGGTCGCGAGATCGGCCCGTGCCTGCTGCAGCTGATCGTCGACCTCGGGTGTATCGATGTCGGCGAGCAGCTGGCCTTGCCTGACCCGCGCGCCGATGTCGAAATACCAGCGCTTCAGGTAGCCGTTGGTACGGGCGTATATCGGCGTGTCGAGGTAGGCCTGCATGTTGCCCGGCAGCACGATCTCCTGCGCCGCATCGGCGACCTTCGGATGCATCACCGAAACGTTGAGCACGTTGAGATCGGCGGTTTCCTTCTTGAGCGAGGCCCTCGCATCCAGCCGGGGCAGGATGCCGAAGACCACGGTTATCGCGGCGATGACGAGCAACACACCCGCCACCAGCCAGCGGCGCGAAAGACGGCTTGGGGATCCGTCGGAAACGGACGCGGGCCGATTGTTTTTCATTCCATGTTCTCCCAGCGGGCTACGCACTCTGCGGCGCTTGCCCGGCGGGGCGACCCCGCGCAAGCCAGCCGTGGATCAGGGCAAACACCACCGGCACGAAGAACAGCGTCGCTCCGGTTGCGAACACGAGTCCTCCGATCACCGCCCTGCCCAGCGGAGCGTTCTGCTCTCCGCCCTCGCCCATGCCCAAGGCCATCGGCACCATGCCGATGACCATCGCCAGCGCGGTCATTAGCACCGGGCGGAACCGGCTGAAGCCCGCCTCCACCGCCGCGCTCGCCGAATCGGCTCCGGCGCGAAGTTGCTGCCGCGCGAAACTGACCACCAGAATGCTGTTCGCGGTGGCGATGCCCATCGCCATGATCGCGCCGGTCAGCGCTGGCACGCTCATCGTCGTGGCGGTCGCGAACAACATCCAGACGATGCCGGCAAGCGCGGCCGGCAGCGCGGTAATGATGATGAAAGGATCCAGCCACGACTGGAAGTTCACGACCATCAACAGATAAACGAGCACGATGGCGAAGATCAGGCCGAAGAGCAGGCCGTCGAAGGAGGACTGCATGGTCTCGATCTGGCCGCGCATGATCAGCCGCGAGCCTTTCGGCAGCTCCTTGAGGCTGGTGCCGACGATCCGGTTGATCTCGTCGGCCACGCCGCCGAGGTCGCGGCCCTGGACGGAGCCGAAGATGTCCAGTGTGGGCTGCACGTTCCAGTGGCTGATCACCGCGCGCTCCGCGCTGCGGCCGATCGTGGCCAGGTTGCCGAGGATCTGGGGCTGCGCCGCGCCCGAGGACGCGGTGAGCGGAATATTGGCGAGCGCCTGCAGCGAATCGATCCGGTACTGGGGCGCCTGAGTGATGATGTTGTAGCTCACGCCGTTGATCGGATTGAGCCAGAAGTTCGGGCTGGTCTGGAAACTTCCGCTCAGCGCGATCAAAAGGCTGCTCGCCACGTCGTGCTGGGAATACCCGGCCTGCTGCGCCCTGGTTCGATCGACGGCGACGTCCAGGCGCGGCTGATCGAAAGCCTGCTGCACGCGCAGATCGGCGATGCCGGGGATCTGCTTCAGCCGTTCGAGCAGTTTGAGCGTGAACTGGCGGTTGCCTTGGACGTTGCGGCCGATGACCTGGATGTCGATCGGAGCCGGCAGACCGAAGTTCAAGATCTGGCTGACGATGTCCGCAGGCAGGAAATACAAGGTAGTGCCGGGAAACAGCTCCGGCAGCTTCTGCCGCAGCAGGCGCACGTATTCGTCCGTCGGACGGTGCCCCTTGTTGAGCGAGACGATGATGTCGGCGTCGGCAGGCCCGGTGGTGCCGGAGTTGTTGTACGACAGGTTGGTGCCGCTCGAGGGCAGCCCGATGTTGTCAAGGATCGTTCGCAGCTCGGCGGGCGGTATCAGCTTGCGAATCTCGATTTCGACGAGGTCGCACAGGCGCGCGGTTTCCTCGATACGCGTCCCGGTCTTGGCGCGCACGTGCAGCGTGAACTGGCCGGTATCGACGGACGGGAAAAAGTCGCGGCCGACCCAAGGCAGCAGCGCGGCCGAAGCCACACAGCCGATCAGGAACAGGAGGATGAAGAACTTCTGGTGGCGCATGGAGCGCTGGAGAAGATCCCGATAACGGTTGCGCGCCGCCTCGAAACGATGCTCGAAGGAGTGGTGAAACCGCACGAAGGGATTGCGGCTGAGCCTGGGATGACCGTGCTCCAGTACGCCGATCCGCAGCATGTACTTGGCTAGCGTGGGCACCAGCGTGCGCGAGAAGAAATAGGAGGCTAGCATGGCGAAGACCACCGCCTCCGCCATCGGCACGAAAAGATAGCGCGCCACGCCGGTCAACAGGAACATCGGGACGAACACGATGCAGATGCTCAGCGTCGATACGAAGGTTGGAATCGCGATCTGCTGCGCGCCGTCCAGGATCGCCTCGTCCAGCGCCTTGCCCTGCTCCAGATGCTGGCTGATGTTCTCGATCGCCACCGTCGCATCGTCGACCAGGATGCCGACCGCGAGCGCGAGACCGCCCAGCGTCATGATGTTGATCGTCTCGCCCAGCGCGGAGAGCACGGTCAGAGAAGTCAGGATCGCGAGCGGTATCGACACGGCGATGATCAGCGTGCTGCGCCAGCTGCCGAGAAACAGCAAAATCATGAGCGCCGTCAGGCAGCCGGCGAGCACCGCCTCGCGAATCACGCCGTCCACCGCGGCGCGCACGAACAGAGACTGGTCGAGCGCGGTCTCCATCTCGAGTTCGGGCGGCAGGCCCGCCTTGATGCGCGGCAGCTCGGCACGCACCCGGTCCACGATGTCCAGGGTGGAGGCTTTGCCGTATTTCAGAATGGTCAACAGCACCGCCCGGTGTCCGTCGTGGCGCACGATATTGGTCTGCGGCTGGAAGCCGTCGCGCACGTGCGCGACGTCGCGGATGTAGATTGTGCCCGCCGGCCCGGTCCTGATCGGCAGGTCGTTGAGCTCGGCCACCGTTTTCGGGCTGCCGTTCAACGCGACGTCGTATTCGAGCGTGCCGATCTTCGCCGTCCCGGTGGGAAGGATCAGGTTCTGGGCGTTGACCGCGTTGACGACGTCTAGTGGCGAGAGCCCTTTGGCCTGCAGCGCGCGGCTGTCGATGTCGACCATCACCTGGCGGAATTTGCCCCCGTACGGGAAAGGCAGCACCGCTCCCTGTACGGTGGCGAGCTGGGTGCGCATGAAGGCGTTGGCCAGGTCGAACAGCTCGTGCTCGGCGAGCGTCTTGCTGGACAGAGCGAGCTGCAGGATCGGGACGGTGGAGGCGTTGTACTGCAGGATCAGCGGCGGCGTGGCGCCCGGCGGGAAGGCCACCAGCATGGTCTGCGAGATCGCCACCACCTGCGCCAGACCGGTCTGTATGTTCGCGCCCTGGTGGAAGAAGACCTTCACCACGCCGACGCCGTTGTAGGTCTGCGACTCGATGCGCTCGATATCGCTCACCGTGGCCGACATCGCACGCTCGAAGTTCGAGACGATGCGCCCTTCCATCTCCTCGGTCGAAAGCCCTGTATAGCGCCAGATCACGCTGACCACCGGGATGTTGATGGTCGGGAAGATGTCGGTCGGCGTGCGCATGATGGCGAGCGGACCGATGATCAGGATGAGCAGCCCCAGCACGATGAACGTGTAGGGCCGGCGCAACGCGAGCTGGACTATCCACATGGAAGCGCGAGTCCTCGGCCGGCGACGGAAGACGTCAGCACGATTGCCGACGGGTGAGGATCGACCGCTCGGCGCTCAGCGGGTCGGCATACCGATGGTCTCGAACGGAAGACATTGCCCTGAAGGCTTCAAACAATGAAAAAGCCGCAGGCTAAGGGGGCCTGCGGCCTGCGTATTATATTTCAAGCTGCGCGATCCGGTTTCACGCGAATGCAAGCCAGCCCCGGAAGGCGCGCGACGGCAAGGCACCCCCCTCGTCTGTCATGGATGAAGGGATAAAAAAACGGGCACCCGAAGGTGCCCGCTCCTGCTCGGTGCGATGCCGGTCGCGAAAAGCGGCGGGCGTCCGGCGCAGGAGTTACGCCACTGCGCGCCGGGTGGTGCGTCCGCGCCGCTCGCCGAATCGGCGATCGGGGAAGGGAAGCGGGGCCTGCGCCCGGCGGCGGTCGCTGCGTCGATCGCCGGCCCGCTTGTCGTCCGCGGGCGCGGGAAGTTCCT